>JAEYUT010000246.1 GCA_023432305.1 Actinomycetes bacterium | reverse complement strand
GCACAAGACCAACACCCAGCTCGCCGGGGGGCGGCTGGGGCCGGGGCTGCCGAAGCTCGTGCTCGTGAAGCCCAACTCCTACATGAACCTCTCAGGTGGCCCTGTCTCGTCGGCCGCCAAGTTCTTCGGGCTCGGCGCCGATCGGGTGATCGTGCTGCACGATGAGCTCGACATCCCGTTCGACACCGTCAAACTCAAGGTCGGCGGCGGCCACGGGGGGCACAACGGGCTCCGCGACATCCAGTCGGCACTCGGCACCGCCGATTTCGCGCGCGTGCGCATCGGCATCGGACGCCCTCCCGGCCGCCAGGACGCCGCCGACTTCGTGCTCGCGCCGTTCTCGAAGACCGAGCGCGAGGCGCTGCCCATGCTGCTCTCGGACGCGGCCGACGCCACCGAGGATCTCGTGCGCGAGGGCCTGCTCGCCGCGCAGCAGCGCTGGCACTCGCCGCGCGTCTGACCCCGGGGGCCGTTTTCGCGGGACGTCTGTCAGGTGCGCCGCGTAAGCTTCCTCCAGTGGGACTCGCCTCGTTGACATCCGTACTCGCGCGCGCCCAGTCGTTCGCTGACGCTCTCGCCCATGCGGGATCCGATGGCGACTTCTCCGCCACCGAGGGGCTGCGGGTTCCGCTGCTGGCGGGGCTTCTCGAGCGCCGCTGCGCAAGCGCCGGCACGGGCCAGGCGCTGCTCGCGATCGCCGCTACGAGCCGCGAGTCGCAGGCGGTCGCGGATGCGTTCCGCGCGTGGTCGCCGACGGCGCGCGTTCTCGTGCTCCCCGCGTGGGAGACGCTCCCGCACGAGCGGCTCAGCCCCTCCGCCGAGACGGTCGGTCAGCGGCTGCGGGCCCTGCGCGAGCTGCGCCGCTGGCAGGACGGGCCCCGCACCGAGCCGCTCGTGCTCGTTGCGTCGGTGCGCGCGGCGCTGCAGCCGCTTGCACCGGGGCTCGACCTTCTCGAACCGGTCACCCTCACGCCCGGCGGTCGAGGCTACGACCTTGGGACCCTCTCGCTCGAGCTCGCGGAGCGCGCCTACGCGCGCGTCGACCTCGTCACGCGTCGCGGCGAGTTCGCGGTGCGCGGCGGCATCCTCGACGTCTTCCCGCCGGACGCCGACCACCCTGTCCGCGCCGATTTCTTCGGCGACGAGCTGGAGCAGCTGCGCGCCTTCTCGGTCGCCGACCAGCGATCCATCCCGGGCGATCTTCCCGCGACCGAGCTGCCTGCCGCGCGCGAGCTGCTCATCACGGACGCCGTGCGCGCTCGCGCCGCGGAGCTTGTCGACGAGTACCCGGCGCTCGCGCCCATGCTCGCGAAGGTCGCCGAGGGCATCCCGGTGGAGGGCATGGAGTCGCTCACCCCGGCCCTCGTCGGACGACTTGTGCCGCTGACCGACTACCTGCCGGAGGATGCCGCGGTGGCGGTTCTCTCGCCTGAGCGGGTGGCGACGCGCGCCCTGAGCCTCGCTGAGACGAACCGCGAGTTCCTGGAGGCCGCATGGTCGGCGGCGACGGCGGGCGGTGAAGCGCCCATCGACCTGCAGGCGAGCCTCGACACGGGCGATTTCCTCACCGTCTCGGCGCTTCGTGCCGAGGCCCGCCCGCGCAGCTGGTGGACGGTGAGCCCGTTCGACGCGGGCGATGACGACGTGGTGCGCATCGATGCACGCGCCGTTCCGAGCTTCGCCGGCCAGGTCGACGGCGCCGCCTCGCACGTCGCTTCGCTGCTCAAGCGGCAGTGGTCGGTGACGATCGCCGCGGGAGGTGCGGGTCTCGTCGAACGCGCCGCTCAGGTGCTCGCCGAGCACGAGGTCGCCGCGCGCATCGTGGAATCCGCCCCTGCGGATCCGGATGCGGGCATCGCGTACCTCGTCACCGGGTCCGTCGAGGCCGGTTTCGAGCTCGATGAGGCGCAGTTCGCGCTGCTCAGCGAGGCCGAGTTCTATGGGCGCTCCGCGGGCATCGACTCTCGTCAGCCGAAACGGCTGGCGAGCCGACGTCGCAACGTCGTCGATCCGCTGCAGCTCAAGGCGGGCGACCACGTCGTCCATGAGACGCACGGCATCGGCCGCTTCCTCGAGCTCGTGACCCGCGAGGTCGCCGGCGGCGGTCGTGTGGCGCGGGGCCCTCTCGGCACCAAGCACGAGAAGGTCACGCGCGAGTACCTCGTGATCGAGTACGCGCCGAGCAAACGCGGTCAGCCGGGCGACCGCCTCTACGTGCCCACGGATCAGCTCGACCAGCTCACCCGCTACGTGGGCGGCGAGAGCCCCGCGCTCAGCAAGATGGGCGGCTCCGACTGGGCCGCCGCGAAGGGCAGAGCCCGCAAGGCGGTGCGCGACATCGCCGTGGAGCTCGTGAAGCTCTACAGCGCCCGCATGGCGAGCCAGGGCCACGCCTTCGGCCCCGACACCCCGTGGCAGCGGGAGCTCGAGGAGGCGTTCCCCTTCAACGAGACGCCCGACCAGCTGCAGACGATCGATGAGGTCAAAGCCGACATGGAGCGCCCGATCCCCATGGATCGCCTCATCTCGGGCGATGTCGGCTACGGCAAGACGGAGATCGCCGTGCGCGCCGCGTTCAAGGCCGTTCAGGACGGCAAGCAGGTGGCGGTGCTCGTGCCGACGACGCTGCTCGTGAAGCAGCACTTCGAGACCTTCCAGGAGCGCTTCGCCGGGTTCCCGGTGCACCTGCGCGCCCTCAGCCGGTTCCAGACCGAGAAGGAGTCGAAGGCCACCATCGACGGCCTCGAACGGGGCGAGGTCGATGTCGTCATCGGCACGCACCGCATCCTCTCCGAGAGCGTGCGCTTCAAGGATCTGGGGCTCGTCATCATCGACGAGGAGCAGCGCTTCGGCGTCGAGCACAAGGATGCGCTCAAGAAGCTCAAGACCAATGTCGACATCCTCGCGATGAGCGCGACCCCCATCCCGCGCACCCTCGAGATGGCGGTGACCGGCATCCGCGAGATGTCGACGCTGGCGACCCCGCCCGAGCAGCGGCACCCGATCCTCACCTTCGTGGGGCCGCGCTCCGACAAGCAGATCACCGCCGCGATCCGGCGGGAGCTGCTGCGCGAAGGCCAGGTGTTCTTCGTGCACAACCGCGTCTCGTCGATCAACCGCGTCGCCGCCGAGCTCGCCGAGCTCGTCCCCGAGGCGCGCATCGCGGTCGCGCACGGCAAGCTCAGCGAGTCGAGCCTGGAGAAGGTCATCGTCGACTTCTGGGAGCGCAAGTTCGATGTGCTCGTGACGACGACGATCATCGAGACGGGCATCGACATCGCCAACGCGAACACCCTCATCATCGACCAGGCTGACAAGTACGGGCTCAGCCAGCTGCACCAGATCCGGGGGCGCGTCGGCCGAGGACGCGAGCGCGCGTACGCCTACTTCCTGTACGACGGGGATCGGCCGCTCACCGAGACGGCGCAGGACCGCCTCGAGACGATCGCCGCCAACAACGAGCTCGGCGGGGGCATGCAGATCGCCCTGAAGGATCTCGAGATCCGCGGCGCGGGCAACCTGCTGGGCGGCGAGCAGTCGGGCCACATCGCGGGCGTCGGCTTCGATCTCTACCTGCGGATGATCGGCGAGGCCGTGAGCGCGTTCCGCGGTGATGAGTCCGAGGGCCCCGCCGAGCTGCGGCTGGAGCTGCCGATCGATGCGCGCATCCCCGAGGAGTACATCGAGTCGGAGCGACTGCGGCTCGAGGCCTACCAGAAGCTCTCCACCGCCGCAGGTCCGCTCTCGCCGGATGACGCTCTCGATCGCGTGGTCGAGGAGCTCACCGACCGCTACGGCGAGCTGCCGGAGGCGGTGGCGCGTCTTGTGACGGTGTCGCGACTGCGTCGCCGCGCTCAGAAGGCGGGGCTCGGCGAGGTCGTCGCGATGGGTTCGCGTCTGCGGATCGCCCCCCTCGACCTGCCCGATTCGATCCAGGTGCGCCTGCAGCGCATGTACCCGGGATCCAAGTACTTCGCCGCGCAGAGCGTCGTGAACGTGCCGATGCCGGAGTCGCTCTCGGATGCGGAGCTCGTGGCGTGGGTGGAGCAGCTGCTCGGCGCGATCCTCCCGGCTCCGAAGCCCGCACCCGAGGCTGCACCCGCCGAGTGAGGCCCAGCTGTTGCGAAGCGGTGACCCCGCTGTAACACGCCGGAGACACGCGACCTCTTGACTGTGTCGTGACGGTGCACGCGTGCACCCGAGCAGATCCAGGCGAAGGGGGAGCCATATGATCCGCGACATCATCGGCGAGTGGGACGTCTCGATCGTCGAGAAGGGGAGGGCGCAGTCGGTGGGGCGGCTGTCGTTCCGGCTCGCCGAGGGGGCGCTGCAGGTTGTCGACACCGATCCGGATGCGGCCGGTCATGCCGCCCGTGTCGACGTGGACGGCAGCACCCTCCGTTTCGAGCTTCTGGCGGCAGGTTCCGCGCGCGGTGTCACCCGGCACCTCTACGAGATCAGCTTGCTGAGCCCGGCGACCTTCGGCGGATCTCGCCGCCGCGGCATGATGGCGCGCGTCGCCGTCACAGGCCAGCG
>JAEYUT010000231.1 GCA_023432305.1 Actinomycetes bacterium | reverse complement strand
GGGGCCGGCCGCCCCACGCGGTCAGCGAGCTCCGAGCAGGTGCTCGGTCGCGAGCTGCTGGAGGCGGACGAAGCCGAAGCCCTTGCCGGCGAAGTACGCGTCGGCGTCGAAATCCTCCCACGCGCTGCGGTCGGCGACGAGCGTCTCGATCGTCTCGCCCTCGGCGAGCGTCGGCACCGAGAGCTCGGGCACGCGGGCAGCTTCGAGCGCCTCCTGCACCTCGGGGTCGGCGCGGAACGCCTGCGCGCGCTCCTTCAGCAGCAGGTAGGTGCGGATGTTGGCCTTCGCCGACTCCCACACCCCGGTCTCGTCCTCAGTGCGGCTCGGCTTGTAGTCGAAGTGACGCGGACCGTCGTAGGCGGGGCCGCCGTTGGGGCCGCCGTTCTCGAGCAGGTCGACGAGTGCGAACGCGTTGTGCAGGTCTCCGTGCCCGAACACGAGGTCCTGGTCGTACTTGATGCCGCGCTGGCCGTTGAGGTCGATGTGGAAGAGCTTGCCGTGGTAGAGCGCCTGGGCGATGCCGGCGGCGAAGTTGAGGCCCGCCATCTGCTCGTGGCCGACCTCCGGGTTGAGACCGACGAGCTCGGGGTGCTCGAGCTCGTTGATGAAGGCGAGCGCGTGACCGACCGTCGGCAGCAGGATGTCGCCGCGGGGCTCGTTGGGCTTGGGCTCGATCGCGAAGCGGATCTCGTATCCCTTGTCGATCACGTACTGACCGAGGAGGTCCATGGCCTCCTTGTAGCGGGCGAGTGCGGCGCGCACGTCCTTGGCGGCGTCGTATTCGGCCCCTTCGCGGCCGCCCCAGAAGACGAGCGTCTTGGCGCCGAGCTCGGCGGCGAGGTCGAGCTGGCGGATGACCTTGCGCAGCGCGAAGCGACGCACCTGACGGTCGTTGCTGGTGACGCCGCCGTCCTTGAACACGGGCGCGGAGAACAGGTTGGTGGTCGCCATCGGGATGATGATGCCGGTTGCGTCGAGCGCACCCTTGAGGCGGTCGATCTGCTTCTGGCGCTCGGCGTCGGTGGAGCCGAACGCGAACAGGTCGTCGTCGTGGAAGGTGAGGCCGTAGGCGCCGATCTCCGCGAGCTTCTCGACGGCGTGGACGACGTCGAGCGGCCTGCGCGTGGGCCCGCCGAACGGGTCGGCGCCGTTGTAGCCGATCGTCCAGAGGCCGAAGCTGAACTTGTCGTCACGGGTGGGGGTGGGCGCGGTCATGGCGGGCTCCTGTTGCTCATCGTCGAGAAATGTTGCGAAAGCAAACATATACCAGGGATGCTGGTTCGCAACAGCTCGAAAGCCGCGCCGATAGTTTCGCGAAAGTCGACGTAGACTGACGCGGTCGAAAGGGAAGGCCATGACGAACGTCGCATCCGGTGAGCGCGTCACGCTCGCTCGCGTCGCCGAGGAGGCGGGCGTATCGCTCGCGACCATCTCGAAGGTCGTCAATGGCCGGCCGGACGTCTCGGCGGCCACCCGCGCACGCGTCGAGGGCCTGCTCGCGAAGCACGGATACTCGCGTCGCAAGGGACCGCAGGCCAGCACAGGCCTCCTCGAGCTGGTCTTCCATGAGCTCGAAGCCGCCTGGTCGATGGAGATCATCAAGGGCGTCGAGAAGGTGGCAGCAGAGCATGGGCTGAGCGTCGTTCTCACCGAGAGCGGCAGCCGGCACTCGCCCGGTCCCGAATGGATCGAGAGCGTCCTGCGTCGGCGTCCGGCGGGCGTCGTCCTGGTGTTCTCAGATCTGCCGAGCGAGTACCGCGACACCCTTCGCGCGCGATCCATTCCCTTCGTGATCGTCGATCCGGCGGGCGATCCGTCGCCTGAGGTCCCGTCGGTGGGCTCGGCGAACTGGTCGGGCGGGCTCATGGCCACCCGGCATCTCATCGAGCTCGGGCACACGCGCATCGCCGCGATCACGGGCCCCGACGACATGATGTGCTCGCATGCGCGCATCGACGGCTACCGCTCCGCCATGAACGCCGCGGGTCTCGAGATCCGCCCGGAGTGGGTGCGCTTCGGCGACTTCCACACGTCGGGCGGGTATGAGCACGGGCGCGCGCTGCTCGATGCGGAGGATCGACCGACGGCGATCTTCGCCGGAAGCGACCTGCAGGCGCTCGGGGTGCTCGAGGCGGTGCGCGAGCTCGGCATGCAGGTTCCGCAGGATCTCTCCCTCGTGGGGTACGACGACATCCCGATCTCGATGTGGGTGAGCCCTCGTCTCACGACCATCCGGCAGCCGCTGCGGCGCATGGCGGAGGAGGCGGCCCGCCTCGTGGTGCAGATGAGCCAGGCGCCGCTCGAGTCGGTGCCGCGCATGGATCTGGCGACGAGTCTCGTCGTGCGCGAGAGCACCGCCCGGCTCGCCGGCTGAGCCGTTCACGCCCCCCTGGGGCGCGTGCGCGTCAGCGCAGCGTCAGCGGGAGGAGGCGCTCATCGGATCCTGCGCGCTCGATCGCGAACGCCGCGCTCGACCCCGACGCGGCGACACGGTAGTCGCCGAGGAATCCGGAGACCGTGAGGCGGCCGTCCGCGTCGGTGCCCATCTGGGTGGGCGGGAGCCACCACTCTCCCCGCACGAGCCCGCGCAGTGCCTCGAAGGCCGGTTTGCGTGTGCCGTCGGCGCGCAGGAGCCCGGCGGGCGCACCGAGCCAGGCGCCGCGATCCGAGATGCCCCAATAGGTGATCGACTGCACCGCCGGATGCTCGACGAGCGAACGGTAGTGCCGCACGATCTCGTCGGCCTGGCGCGCTTCGCCCTCCTCGGTGGAGGGCCACGACGCCGGCTGGTGGTCGTTGAGGTCGACGACGTGGGCGGGCATGAGCTCGCCCGACAGGAGCGTGTTCTCGGTCAGATGCAGCGGCAGGCCGTACCGCGCGAAGCGGTCGACCATTTTCAGCATCGTCTCCTCGCCCCAGTAGCCCTGGTGCATGTGGGTCTGCAGACCGATCGCATCGATCGGCACGCCCGCCTCGAGCAGCCCCTCGATGAGGCATTCGTACGCCGTCGACAGGTCGAAGTCGTTGATCAGCAGCCGCGCGGAGGGATCAGCCTCGCGCGCCGCCTCGAACGCGTCGCGGATGAGCGGGATGCGTCCCTTCGCCCGCGCGAGCCGCGTGATCGCGTTCGGCACACCATCCGGTTCGTTCTCGAACACCGGCATGATGACGGCCTCGTTCACGACATCCCAGGCGCCGATGAGCCCCCGGAATGCGGTCACCTCCCGCCGCACCCGGTCGAGCACGAGACGCTCGACCTCATCGAGGGGCAGCGGATCCATCCAGGGCGCCTTGACGGTGTGCCAGACGAGCGGATGGCCTTTCAGGCGCACGTCGCGGTCGGCGAACCACTCGGCAGCCGTGCGGAAGCGTTCCGTCTGCGTGAGGCCGGGCTCCGGCTCGAAGTCGCCGCGGTAGAACGGGAGCGTCGCGGTGTCGAACAGCGCGAGCCAGTCGTCGACGAGCGCCCCGGCGTCCTCGACGCCGTTCGCGTGATCGATGAGCTCGAAACCCGTCGAGCCGAACTCGAAGGCGTGACGCCTCTGCTCCACCTCGACCACGCGGTTCGCGAGAGGGGCGCCGGACGCGTCGGCGAGCTGCAGAGTGAGCTCGCCGACGCGGTGGGCCGGTCGGGGGGTCCGGCTCACCGTCGCGATCGGACGATCGTGACGTCGGCGTGGAGCGCGCGGGTGTGATCCACCTCGCGCGTCTCGCCCGTGAGCTCGACCGCGTGCGAGAAGACGATGTCTCCCGCCGATCGCGCGACGCCGAGCTCCAGCAGCCCCGGCTCGACGATGCGGCGTCCGTCGATGCCGGTGAACGATGCGAGGTCAGCGGGAACGCGGAACGCGATCGTCGCCTCCTCGCCCGCCGCCAGGTCGACGCGTGCGTAGGCGATGAGCTTCTGCACCGGTCTCACGACGGAGGCGACCGGGTCGTGCAGGTAGAGCTGCACGACCTCGGAGCCGTCCCGCTCGCTCGTGTTGGCGACCTTCACCCGCACATCCACCGTCTGCGAGAAGAGCTTGCCCGAGACGCCGAGGTCGCTCCAGTCGAACGTGGAGTAGGAGAGTCCATGACCGAACCAGTACG
>JAEYUT010000229.1 GCA_023432305.1 Actinomycetes bacterium | reverse complement strand
GGGCGCGTGGCGGCGGGCGGTTAACTCAAACTCGTCGCGGGCGGGCGAGCACGGCCCCGTCTCCGGGGCGGGCGCTGCACCGTAGCGCGCCGGGTCGACATCCTCGCCGCCCGCGATCACGAGCGCGTCGAGACGCGGCATGACCTGGGCGATATCGGTGTCGAGCGGGATGAAGACGGGCACCCCGCCGGCACGGACCACGCTGGTCGCGTACTCGGCGAAGTACACATCAAGAGGGGCGTCGGCGAACCCCTGGGGGGCGCCGAGGATGGATGCGGGGCGGCGCCGCCCAGTGATTCCGACAAGGGGGGAAAGCGAGGTCACTTGGCGTCGGCCTCCGCGAGCTCGGGCTCGTCGGCAGTGACCGCCGTGATGTTCTCGTACACGGGCGACTTCTTCGAGCGCAGAACGAGCGCCTGGACGACGCCGATCACGGGACCCGCCAGCACGACAGCGAGCAGAACGCTCGACAGGACGCCCCACGTGGGGTTCCCGGTCGCGTCGACGTCGCCCACGAGCAGCGGGAAGTTGGTCGCGATGAGCACAGCCGAGGCCGCGAGACCCAGGAAGCCGAGGCCCGGCGCGATGGCCGAACGCCAGAGGTTGGTCTCGAGCTTCGTGCGAGCGAAGAAGACGATCACCGAGAGGCAGGTGCTCGCCATGAGGATGACGATCGCGAGCGTCGCGACTCCGGCGAACCACGAGAACGCGTTGATCGGCCCCATGCCGCTCAGCAGCACGAAGAACATGAACAGCGCGGCGGTGGTCGCCTGAACGAGCGACGAGATGTGCGGCGAGGAGTGCTTCGGGTGCACCGAGGAGAGCTTGGCGGGGAGCACGCCGATGCGGCCGAGCGAGAACTGGTAGCGCGCGATGACGTTGTGCAGCGACAGAACCGCGGCGAACATGCTGCCGAGGAAGAGCACTGCGATGACGACGGCGCCGACCGGGCCGAGGTACTCGCCGGTCACGGTGGCGAGGTCGGAGAGCTCACCTGCGGCGGCCATCTCGCCGAGCTTGGCCGGGCCGATGCCTTCGACCATCGCCCAGCCGGCGACGAGGTAGAAGAGGCCGATGATGATCGCCGACGAGTAGGTGGCGCGTGCGATGGTGCGGTTGGGGTCGCGGACCTCGCTGCGGTAGACGACCGTCGACTCGAAGCCGATGAACGACGCGATCGCGAACATGAGGCCGAGCGCGGGAGCACCGGAGAAGATCTGGTCCAGACCGAAGGTCGCGAGGGTGATGCCCTCGGCTCCGCCGGTGAAGGCGACCGCGAGCGCGAGGATGGCGACGATGCCCATCTCGGCGAGCAGCACGACGACGAGCACCTTCGAGCTCAGCTCGATGTGGTTGTAGCCGAGCACGCCCACGACGACGACCGAGGCGAGCGTGAAGATCCACCACGGGATCTCCGGGGCTCCGATTGCGACGAGGCTCGTGCTGATCGAGAAGCCGAGGTAGCTGAAGACGGCGCACTGCACGGTCGTGTAGCAGATGAGGGCGAGGTAGGCGGCGCCCGATCCGGGGATGCGGCCGAGTCCGTGGCTGATGTAGGTGAAGAAAGCTCCTGCGTCGGGCAGGTGGCGGCTCATCGCCACGAGGCCCACCGAGAACAGCAGGAGGATCGCGGTCGCCACGAGGAACATGACCGGGAATCCGACGCCGTTGCCGATGAGGAAGCCGATGGGCATGATGCCGCCGACGACGGTGAGGGGTGCGGCGGCCGCGATCACCATGAAGGTGACGGAGAGGGCGCCGAGGGTGCCGGTGAGGCGCGGCTTCGTTGCCGGGGACGCAGTTGCTGTCATAGCCAATCCTTTCGATTGGTCTACAGATTAGGCCATTAGGCCATTACTCCCGGCACCCCCAGATTACGGGGATGTAAAACTTCGTGATCCGTCACCCATTCCAGGGTGCGCCTGAGCTCACCCTCTTTGAGTAGACTCGCTGAATGTTCAATGGGACGGAACGGCGTTTCATGATTCACCGAAGCCTGCTCTACGTGCCCGGAGACCGGCCCGACCGCCTCGAGGGAGCGCCGTCACGAGGCGCCGACGCAGTGATCATCGACTGGGAGGACGGCGTCGCTGTCGACCGGCGCGATGCAGCTCGAGGAACATCGCTCGAGTGGCTGAACAGCCCGTCGCGCGCGTCGTGCGACATCTGGGTCCGCGTCGACGCGGCATCACTACGGGCGGACATCACCGAGCTGGACGGCATCGCGATCTCCGGTGTGATCGTCCCCGATGCGCGCCCTGAGACAGTCGCGGAGGCAGCAGCGGCGCTCGCGCACGGCGAGACGGACGAGTTGCCGCCTCGCGCCGTCATCGCGCTCATCGAGAGCGCCGCCGGAGTGCTCGACGCACCGCGCACGGCGGGCGTCGAGCGGGTGCACCGCCTCGGGATCGGGCGCGCCGATCTCACCGCAGACTTGCGATGGAGCCTGCCTGCCGATGCGCACGAGCTCGCCGGCATCTATGCCCAGATCGTCGTCGCGTCCGCCGCTGCCGGCCTGGCGGCCCCCATCGCCCCGACCTCGATCGAGTTCCGCGACCCGGACGAGGTCGCCCGCACGACAGCATGGTTCGCGGCGCGCGGCTTCCGCGGCCGCACCGCGATCCACCCCGCGCAGATCCCCGCCATCCACCGCGGACTGGCGCCGAGCGCCGACGAACTCGCTCACGCGCGGGACGTCATGCGCACCTATCGCGTCGCGCAGGCGTGCGGCTCCGGCGGCGGACTGGACGCCCGCGGAGCCTTCGTCGATCGCGCCGTGGCGCGCATCGCTGCCGATGTGCTCGCTCGCGGGGGCGAGCCCGTCGAGCACCTCTAGCCGACGCGCTCCCGGATGAACTCGGCGGCGCGGGCGAGGAGCGACGCGCCCGCCGGGATGACGCCCGCCAAGGTGAACAACCCGTGCGCGTACCTGGCGAGATGGTGGTGCTCCACCGTGGTCCCGCCATTCGCGAGCGCACGGGCATAGGCAGCGCCTTCGTGTCCCAGCGGATCGAACCCGAGCGACACGACGAACGCATCCGCGAGCGGACGGGAGTCCGCCCCGACGATCGGGCTCAGGGCGGGCTCGCTCCTATCTGTGTCATGCGGAACGTAAAGGTCGGCGAACCACCGCATCGTCGGTGCGGAGAGCGGGAATCCTGTCGCGATCCGCTCGTAGTCGGGCGACTCGGCGGCGAGATCGACTACCGGGTAGAGGAGCACCTGAGCCGCGGGCGCCGGATCCGATGCCCCGGCCTCCTGCGCCAGAACTGCGACGAGCTGCCCGCCGGCGCTATCCCCCATCAGCGCGATCGCGTACGGG
>JAEYUT010000189.1 GCA_023432305.1 Actinomycetes bacterium | reverse complement strand
CCCTTCGCCCCGCAGGCGCCGCTCTTCCTGGCGGCCGGCTCGGCGGGCGGCGCGACGGAGGCATCCGCTCTCGCGGGAGATGCCCGCATGATGGTGTGGGTCGACTACCGCTACGAGGCCGGAGCCGGTCTCAGCACCGACGGCGGACGCGGCTCCGTGTACGAGCTGCGCCGCACGGGGACCCCGCAGTCGGTTCTCGGATCCGTCGCCGAACGCCTCGGCGTCGATGGCGAGGTCGTCGAATCCGAGTGGTCGAGCGCGGACTACCCCGTCTATCTCGTCGGCTCGGATGACGGCACGGCGCCGTCGGTCACGCTCAGCTGGTCGGGCGTCGGCGAATGGTGGTACAGCGACCCCGGCGCCAACCCCGAGCCCGTCTGCGTCACCGTGCCCGTCGAGAGCGGTGCCGAGGGTGAGAGCTATGAGGAGTGCGCCGTTCCGGACGTCCCCGCGTCGGAGTCGCTCGCCCCGCGCGCGGACGAGGCGAAGCGACTGGCCGCCGAGCTGTTCGACGTCTCCCCCGAGGCCGTGACCGTCACCGAGGATCCGTGGCAGACGAGCGCCTCCGTGCACCTCGTCGTCGACGGGCAGACCACCGCCCTCGTGGAGACCGTCGCGTGGACGACCACGGGTCGCATCGCGTGGGCGTCCGGCCACTCGTTCGAGGTCGTCGAGCGCGGTGCGTACGACACCGTCTCCCCCGCATCCGGTGTCGAGCGTCTCGCCGATGGACGCTGGTACGGCGCCGCCGGGCCCGACTTCCAGGGCGGCATGGTGGCGTTCGCAGCCGACTCGATGATGCGCGGTGCCGAGACCGGCGCAGACGAGGCGGGCTCCGCGCCCACCGATCCTGCCGTCGAGCCTGCGCCCGAGGTCGTCGAGCCGGGCACGGGAGCGGGCGAGCCCACGGTCGAGGAGCCGGTCGTGGAGGAGCCTGTCGTCGACGAGCCGGTCGTCGACGAGCCGGCCGTCGACCCGGGCCTTCTCCCCGAGGAAGCGCCCGAGCCCGAGGTCGTGAATGTGACCCTCGAGAAGGCGACCGCCACGCTCCTGCTCATGTGGGACGCCGACGGCAACGCCTGGCTCGTCCCCGGCTACGCCTACGAGAACCCGGATGGCAGCTTCTGGCACACCGCGGTGTCGCTCGTCGAGGGCGTCATCGCCCTCCCCGAGCTCATCGAGGTCGAGCCGCTCCCGGCTGTCCTCGAGTAGACAGCACCCCTAGAGAGTCGTGCGCGTCTGTCGATTCAGGCCCTCTGTTTCGACGATGTCGCACGATTCTCAGGGGTTGCGCTCGGCCAGCAGCCGGCGGAGACGGGAGGTGAGGGCTGTGGGCTGCTGGAAGAGATCGGATGCCGTCACGCGGACGACGCGCCAGCCCGCATCCTCGAAGAGCTCCCCACGCTCGAGATCGCGCATCCACGTCGTCCGATCGACGCGGTGAACGTCGCCCTCGTACTCGAGGGCGACGCGGCCACGCGGCCACGCGAGGTCCGCGTGGAGAGTGAGCGCTCGCCCGAGCGAGACGGCATGATCCACGCGGGGCTCGGGGAGGCCGCTGCGCACTCACAGCAGCCGCAGAAGCGACTCGGGCCGGGAGTCCGCCCCGGCGCGCAGGCGAGGGAGCGCCCACGCCACACGTGCCGAGCCCGGTGATCCGCGCAGCCGCTCGGCCGTCGCCTCCAGCTCGTCGATCGCCACGACGCCAGGCTGGCGCGCTCCGCCGATCCGCGGGCCGGTGAGGAGGGCGTCGCCCGCCGCGACGAGGTCGTCGCGACGAAGAGAGGCAGCAGCCTGACACCACGCGAACGCCGGACGAGAGACAGGCAGCCCCCGAAGCGCGCACGTCTCGATGCGTCGCAGCGAGTGACCGCGCACCCCGATGCCGCGCGGGGGCGTGCGGGGAAAACGCACCGAGAGGTGCAGCACGTCGTCGTCACTCGGCAATGGAGCGCCCCAGAGCGCGAGCGCAGTCTGACGGCTGAACGCCTGCCCCTCGATCAGCAGCGGCGCATAGGCGCCGCAGCGCTCGGCCACGGTGGACAGGTCGAGCCCGAACCCCACGACACCCGTGAAGGGGCGATCCACGTCATCGTGCCGCAACCGAGATGCGCTGATGCCGAGATCGCGCGCACGCCCCGAACGCAGAGGGATGCCGCTCAACTCATCCGGGACACTGTGACGGGATCGGGGCATCCCCCGATGGTGCCCCTGCCGCGCCGCGGAGCTGTCACCCCATCCACAACCCCAGGTGAATCGTGCCTGTTGGTCGTTTCAGAGGCCCAGAATCAGCAATCAGGCACGATTCTCGGGGTGCGGTGCGGTGCGGGGTGTGGCGCGGGTCAGGCGAGGGTCGCCTGGAAGCGCGCGACGACCTCGGAGGCCGGCACCTCGACGCGCTCGTTGGTGCGGCGGTCCCACAGCTCGACGAGGCCGTCGGCAGCACCGCGACCCACGATGACGATCGTGGGAACACCGAGCAGCTCAGCATCGCCGAACTTCATGC
>JAEYUT010000156.1 GCA_023432305.1 Actinomycetes bacterium | reverse complement strand
CAGCTGAGCAACCCGCGCGATGCCGCTGCCCAGCAGAGGCATGACGGCCAGGAACACCGCGAAGATGAGCGCCACGAGCATGAGCTCGGCGGAGTGCACGCGGATGACGTCGATGTGCGCCGCGGCGACCGCGACGAGCGTGAGCGCCATCGCCGGGACCATGAGCGACGCGGCCATCCGCATCCCCGCGGCGGGTGCACGGTGGCGCTTCGCCGCGAGGCGGGTGAGGAACGCCGCCACGAGCGGCACCGCGATGAGCCATAGGAACGCGTCGATGAACGGCGCCGGGTTCATCGCCTGCGACACCTCGGGGCCCGCGAACAGGAACAGGTACACCGGCAGCATCGCCAGCTGCAGGATCAGGAGCAGCGGGGTGGCGGCGAGCAGTCGCTCATGGGCGCCCCCGGCGAGGCGCGTGAACGCGATCACGTAGTCGACGCACGGAGCCAGCAGCACCAGCAGCACGCCCGCGAGCAGACCCTCCTGCCCGGCGACGAAGCGGCTCAGCCCGAAGGCGACGGCGGGAACCACCAGGAAGTTCACGATGACGACCACGATCATGAACCGGGAGTCCTGCAGGGCATGCCACAGCGATTCGAGAGGCACCCCGAGGAACGTCAGGTAGAGCACGATCACGAGCAGGGGTGTGACGGCGTGGCCGAACAGGCCCGCTGTTCCAGGGATCGCGAGCCCCAGGACGCCGCCCCCGACGATCGCGGCCACGTACACGAGCGCTTGCCAGCGGTCCAGCAGTTCCCCCACGATCCGAGGCTAGCGGGGTCCGGGAGGACCTTCGGCCCTCGCGGATGCGGCAGGATGTTCGCGTGATCGCCGCCGACGCCGCCGCGCCCGTCGTCATCGTGGGTGCGGGCCCCGCAGGACTCGCCGCCGCGCGCGCTCTTCGGCTGCGCGGGATCCCGTATCTCCAGTTCGAGCGCCACACCGATGTGGGCGGGCTCTGGGATATCGACAACCCCGGAACACCCATGTACCGCTCGGCGCACTTCATCTCCTCGCGGGATGTCTCCGGTTTCTTCGATGCGCCGATGCCGAAGCACTACGCCGACTACCCCTCGCGCCGCGAGATCCTCGAGTACACGCGTGCGTTCGCCGATCGCTACGGACTGCGTGACGGCATCCGGTTCGGGGTCTCGGTCGATGCGGTGCGACAGGAGGAGGACGGATCCTGGACGGTGGAGACCTCGGCGGGGGTTGAGCGCGCCGCGGCGGTGATCTGCTGCTCGGGCATCAACTGGGATCCGCGCATGCCGGAGGCGCCGGGGGAGTTCACGGGGCAGATCATCCATTCGCGCGACTACCGCGACGCGACCGAGTTCGCGGGTAGGCGCGTGCTCATCGTCGGGCTCGGGAACTCGGGCGCCGACATCGCGTGCGACGCCGCGACGACGGCGGATGCGGCGTTCATCAGTACGCGGCGCGGCTACCACTTCGTGCCGAAGCACATCCTCGGAAAGCCCTCCGACGAGAACAATGCGCTGCCGCTGTGGGCGGAGCGCGCGCTCTACGCGATCATGCGGCCGATCGTGATCGGCGATGTCACGCGCTGGGGTCTGCCGAAACCCGATCATCGGCTCTTCGAGACGCATCCGCTGCTCAACACCCAGCTGCTGCACCACCTGCAGCATGGCGATGTGCGTGCGAAGCCCGGTGTCCGGGGGTTCGATGGCGGCGGTGTGGTGTTCGCAGACGGATCGCGTGAGCAGGTGGATCTGGTGGTCTTCGCGACCGGCTATGACATGTCGATCCCGTACCTGCCTGCTGAGTATCTGCCGTGGCAGGGCGGTCGGCCGCGCATGTACCTCAACGCCTTCGCGCGCGAGCGGGAGGGTCTCTTCGGGGTCAGCTATATCGAGACCAACTCGAGCGCCTACACGCTCTTCGACCACATCGCGAACCTCATCGCCTCGCACCTCGCGGATGTGCGTGACGACCCGGATCGCGCCCGGCGTCTCCGCGAGCTCGCGGCGACCGACGACCCGGATCTCACGGGAGGCATCCGCTTCGTCGACTCGGATCGGCACGCGGGCTATGTCGAGGTGCACGCCTACAAGAAGGCGATCGCCCGCACGGCGAAGCGCATGGGCTGGGCCCCGCTCACTCCCGGCATGTTCTCCGCCCTCGAGACGCAGGCCGCCGATGCGCGCTGAGGCCCCGCTCGCGCTCGTCACGGGCGCGGCGGGGGGCATCGGCTCGGGCGTCTCGCGGATGCTGCGCGAGCGCGGCTTCGAGGTGATCGCGGTCGACGTGGATGAGCCAGCCGTCGCCCGCGCGGTGGCGGCTGCGGGCGGCGAGGCGATCGGCGTCGTGTGCGACGGGCGCGACAGCGCCCGCGTGCGCGCCCTCGCGGAGCGCATCCGGGGCGAGTGGGCCGAGAGGCTCGAGGTGCTCGTCTGCAATGCGGGCATCATCGTGCCGGGCGACGCGGCCGACGCGACTCCGGGCGATCTCGACACCCAGCTCGATGTCATGCTCCGGTTCCCCGTGCAGCTGCTGGCGGCGAGTGCCGACGCCATGCGGGCCCGCGGGCGAGGGCATCTGCTCGCGACCGTGTCGATGGGCGGCATCGTGGCGCTTCCCGGATCCGCGACGTACTCGGCCGCGAAGGCCGGCCTGCGCGCGTTCCTCTGGGCTCTGCACGCCGAGCTCGCCGGAACGGGCGTGAAGGTGTCCGGCATCTACCCGAGCGGCGTCGACACCGCCATGCTCCGGCATGAGGCAACCCACGGCGGCTCGATGCTCAACTTCGTGGGCAAGGTCTTCACGGTCGACGAGGTCGTGCGCGCCTACGGCAGAGCCCTCGATCGTGGCCGGCTCGAGGTGTACCTCCCGGTGTCGGATGGGGTCTCGTCGCGCCTGTCGTCGCTGTCGCCGGCGAACGCGAATCGCCTCATCCCGCTTCTGGAGCGCTGGGGGCGTCGCGGGCACGCGCGGTACCTCGCACGCATTCGGGGCGAGTGACGCGAGGGGTCTGCCCCCGAAGAAGGCGTCCCGCGGCCGAGGCGGATTCCCTAGGCTCGCCGAGGGGAAGCTATGGCGCGCGATTCGAATGATCTGGCCTGGTGGCAGAAGGGCCTCGCTGTGCTCGGCGCCGGGGCTCTCATGGTGCTCGGAATGAACCTCTTGTCGGGCGGGACCTTCGTGCCGTTCCTCGCCAGCCTGTTCGAGGAGCGGGAGCCATCGCCCACGGTTCCTCGAGCGGACGATGTGGTCTTCGATGGCGAGCCGACAGAGGACGAGATCAACCGGGCGCAGCCGTGGGCGTGCTTCTACGACCCGACGATGAACGACAACTGGCATGACGATGTCATCTGCTGGCGCGGTACGGAATCGCATCGCCCGATGCTCCTCGAAGGGCAGTTCGTGACCGAGAGCGACATGATCGCCGCCGGCGACGAGTACGAGGCGGAGCTCAACGCCCGCTGATCCGCTGGCCGATGGTTGACGCCCCACAACTATCGGCGTATGGTTGACGTCTCTCAACCGTTGATCTCTGTCGACGACGTGCGTCACCGGCGACGCCCTCCGTGTCACCTCGCACCATCCGGAAGGTCTGCATGTCCACCCCTGCTCCTGCGCCCATGAGCCACACGCGCGTCCTCGAAGCGCTCTCAGGGCTGCTGCTCGGCATGTTCGTGTCGATGCTCGCCTCGACCGTCGTCTCCACCTCGCTGCCGACGATCATCAACGACCTGCGCGGCGACCAGGCGGCCTTCACCTGGGTCGTCACGGCGACCCTCCTCACGACCGCGATCTCCACGCCCATCTGGGGCAAGCTCTCCGACCTCGCGAACCGCAAGGTGCTCTACCAGCTCGCGATCGCCATCTTCATCCTCGCGACCATGGCGGCCGGGCTCTCCACCAGCACCGAGATGCTCATCGCCTTCCGCGCGGTGCAGGGCATCGGCGCCGGCGGCATCGTCGCCCTCAGCCAGGTGATCATGGCCGACATCATCAGCCCCCGCGAGCGCGGGCGCTACATGGGGCTCTTCGGTGCGGTCATGGCGGTGGCGAACGTCGGAGGGCCGCTGCTCGGCGGCGTCATCACGGATGTGTGGGGCTGGCGCTGGAACTTCTACGTCGCCGTGCCGTTCGCGGTCGCCGCGCTCATCATGGTGCAGCGAACGCTCCACCTGCCCAAGCTCCCCGAGCGCAAGGTCTCGATCGACTATGTCGGCATCGTCACGCTCTCCTCGGCCGTCTCGCTCCTGCTCATCTGGGTGACGCTCGCCGGCAGCTCGTTCGACTGGTGGAGCCTCGAGACGATCCTCATGGTGGGCGGCGCGATCCTGTTCGCCGTCGTGTTCGTGATCGTCGAGCTGCGCTCGAGCGAACCCCTCATCCCGCTGTCGATGTTCCGGAACTCGACCTTCACGCTCTCGGTGATCGCATCGATCGCGACCGGCATCGCCATGTTCGGCTCGGCCGTGTTCCTCAGCCAGTACATGCAGCTGGCGCGCGGCGCGACCCCCACCGAGGCGGGGCTCATGACGATCCCGATGATCGCGGGGCTGCTCGTGGCGTCGGTCGGCGTGGGCGCGCTCATCACCCGCTACGGCAGGTGGAAGGGCTTCGTGGTTCTCGGATCCGTGCTCCTCATCGCGGGATCCACCACACTCTCGACCCTCGAATACGACACCCCCTTCGCGCTCGTCGCGCTCTACCAGGTGCTGCTCGGTGCGGGCGTCGGCATGACGATGCAGAAC
>JAEYUT010000061.1 GCA_023432305.1 Actinomycetes bacterium | reverse complement strand
GGGGAACCGGGTGCGGGGTGGGGGATCCGCATCACTCGGTCATCGGATCCGAGCGTCGTGGCGACGCTCCAGATGATCTCGTCGATGCTCGTCGCGGGGACGAACCCGATGAGCTCGCGGGCGAGCGAATTGTCGGGCACGCGTCGTCGCATGTCCTCGAACCCCTCGCCGTACGCCTCCTCGTAGGGGACGAATCGGATGGTGCTGCGGCTGCCGGTGATCTCGATGATGCGCTCGGCGAGATGCCGGATCGAGATCTCGGTGCCACCGCCGAGATTCACCGCGCGAGCGAAGGCGCGCGGCTCCTCGATGAGGCGCACGAAGGCCGGCACGACGTCGCGCACAGACGAGAAGCATCGTGTCTGCTCACCGTCCCCATAGACCGTGAGCGGCTCCTCGCGAAGCGCCTGCCCGACGAGCCCGGGAACGACCATCCCGTAGCGACCCGTCTGGCGGGGGCCGACCGTGTTGAACGGACGGGCGATCGCGACCTGGAGTCCGTACTCCTGTGCGTAGGCGTGGGCGAACGATTCGTCGAGCCCCTTCGCCGCCGCGTAGGTCCAGCGCGCCTTCAGGGGCGAGCCGAGGATGCGGTCCGCGTCCTCCGACAGCGAATCCGCGGCGTTCTTGCCGTAGATCTCGCTCGTCGAGACGAGAAGCAGCCGCGCACCGTGCGCGACACAGGCGTCGAGCACGTTCTCGGTGCCGTGCACATTGATGCGCAGGCCCTCGAGCGGTCGGTCCACGATCCGATGAACGCCCACAGCGGCGGCGAGATGGAAGACCCGGTCGGCGCCGCGCACCGCCGAGCTCACCGCGCGCCCATCGAGCACTGAGCCCCGGACGAACTGCAGGTTCGGATGCCCGTCGACGGCGGCGAGGTTCGCGACGCGACCCGTGCTCTCATCGTCGAGGACGACGACCTCGTCGCCCAGGTCGAGCAGCAGCTCGACGAGGTGACTTCCCAGGAAACCGGCTCCGCCGGTGACGACGCTGCGCATGGCCCCGGCCCTACAGTGCGAACCGACGGGGAGCGTCGAGCTCGCGGTAGCTGCCGTCCAGCAGCACATGGCGGCTGTCGAGCCAGGACAGGTCGAGGTCGCGATGCCGTGTGTGCAGGATCACGAGCTGGGGATCGAAGGCCTCGGGGTCGTCGATCGAGCGGAGGGTGCGTCCGTCCGGCAGACGCAGCTCGGGCACATGCGGATCGATGTAGGCGACGACGCTGTGGCGGCGCTCGAGACCGTGGAGGATCTCGAGCGCGGGAGACTCCCGCACGTCGTCGACGTTCGGCTTGTAGGTGACACCCAGAACGAGGATCCGGGTTCCCGCGAGCCCGAGGCCGACATCCGAGAGCACCTGCGCGGCGCGTTCGACCACGCGCGCGGGGCGCGAGGCGATCTCGGTCATGGCCTGACTGATCATCGGCGCTGCCACCCGACGCTCCCGCAGCTGCCACAGCAGGTAGTGCGGATCGCAGGGGATGCAGTGGCCGCCGACCCCGGGCCCGGGGAGAAACGGCATGAACCCGTACGGCTTGGTCGCCGCCGCGTCGATGACGTCGGTCACCGGCACATCGAGTTCACGGCAGATGTCCGCGACTTCGTTCGCGAGTGCGATGTTGACGGCTCGGAACGTGTTCTCGAGGAGCTTCGTCATCTCCGCCGCCGCGAGCGAGTCCACATGGTGCACGTTCTTCGTGGTGCGTCCGAGCACGGTCGCGGCGCGCAGCGCACAGGAGACGGTCGCGCCGCCGACGACGCGGGGCACCTCCTCGTGATCGAAGGAGACGTTGCCGGGGTCGATCCGTTCGGGGCTGAAGACGACCGAGATGTCCTCTCCCGCCTTCAGGCCGCGTTCGGCGAGCGGCTCGACGAGAAGATCCTGCGTGCAGCCGACGTAGGTGGTGGAGGTCAGGATGATGATCTGCCCGCGGATGGCGTTCGCCACCACGTCCTCGCAGGCCGCGCGGAGGATCGTGAGGTCGGGCACCAGGTGGTCGTCGATGGGCGTCGGCACGCAGATGACGACGGCACCCGCACGCGAGATCGACGCGGGGTCGCTGCTCATCTCGAACGCCGGGGTTCCGACGTAGGCGGCGAGACGGGAGTGGTCCGACGGCAGCAGATCGACCCTGCCCGCGCGGATCGCGTCGATCCGCGCGGCGGAGATCTCGAGGCCGAGCACCCGGGATCCCGCATGCAGGTACGAGAGTGCGGTCGGAAGGCCGACGTAGCCGAGGCCCACGATCGCGACGTCGACGGTGTCGCTTCGGTAGGGCTCCACGGTGGGGATCGCCGGCTCGAAGGCGGCCGGTCGCGGGGGAGCGGTGTCCAGGCGTGGACGTGTTTCCAGGGACGTCATTGCGCATGCCTCCATGAAGAGGCGCCGGGGGGAGCGACGCAGGGGTGGGGGTGGTGTCGAACGCTGCGCGGGACAGCGACGGGGCCACTCTCGACTCCTGCTCAGGTGAGCGTCAACGTTTCTCGCACATGACTGCGGAACGGCGCGGAGGGGCTGCGGGATCCCGCACACGACTGCGGCATCCCGCAGAAGCGTGCGGTCGCGCACAGGCGCGGGATCGGTAGCGTCGACATCACCCCGCCCGAGGAGGCGCTGTGACCGCGTTCGTCGTGACCTTCGTCATCGTCGCCGGATTGGGCACCCTGCTGTGGGTGTCATCCGCGGTGATGCGCGTCATCGTCGCGCGTGCGCGCGCGGCCCGTGTTCGCGGCCGCCATGCGCTGTCGGTGGCGATGGTTCCGGGGCCCGAGGAGGTCGCCGTCGTCATCGCCGCTCACAACGAGGAGCTGGTGATCGCGGAGACGATCCGGTCGGCGGCGCGCCAGGTGCCGGTCGAGAACGTCTTCGTGGTCTCCGACGGCTCTCGAGACCGCACGGTCGAGGTCGCACGCGGCGAAGGCGCGACCGTGCTCGACCTGCAGCCGAACCGCGGGAAGGCGGGAGCCATCCGCGCGGGCATCGAGGACATGCAGCTGGCGGAGCGCTTCGAGGTCGTCGTGCTGCTCGACGCCGACAGCCAGCTCTCCGACGACTACCTCGCATCTGGTCTCGTCGAGTTCGCGGATCCGGAGGTGGTGGCTGTCGCGGGCAGAGCGACCACACTGCTCGATCCGCCGCCGCCCACGCGCATCGGACGACTGCTGGTGGCTTATCGCGAGCGCCTCTACCTGAGCGTGCAGTATCTGCAGAAGTTCGGTCAGGCGGCACGGCACATCAACGCCGTCGCGATCGTGCCGGGGTTTGCGAGCATGTACCGCACGCGCATCCTCGCCGACATCGACATCGACGCTCCCGGCCTCG
Organism: Actinomycetes bacterium; assembly: GCA_023432305.1. GTDB lineage: Bacteria > Actinomycetota > Actinomycetes > Actinomycetales > Microbacteriaceae > Homoserinibacter. The sequence continues at coordinate 564 of JAEYUT010000061.1, read as the reverse complement.
TCATCGAGGACTACAACATGACGTTCGAGGTCCACGCGAAGTCCCTCGGGCGCATCGCGTTCCGCCCCTCGTCGGCCATCGCCCTCACACAGGATCCGGACAACCTCCGCGACTACCGCAGGCAGATGCATCGCTGGAGCCTCGGGTTCTGGCAGACCGTGCGTCGGCATGGGCTGCACCGCGGTCGGTTCTGGGCGCTCCTCGCCCTGTCGATCATCGAGCTCGTCTCGAGCAGCGTCTTCATGGTGCTCACGGTTCCGGCGATGCTCGTGGGCGCGATCGCCGTGATGTGGGCGCCCGTCGACGAGACGGGCGTGGCCGCGTCGATCGCGTCCGCGCTCCCCCCTCTGGCGATCCTCCTCGGCGTGCTGGTGCCCGACTACCTGCTCACCGTGTTCGCGGCGTGGCGCTCGCGCCGTCTGAGCTACCTGGTGCGCGGCCTCGCGTTCCCCGCGCTGCGGATCATGGACGCGGCGATCTGCCTGCGCGCGCTCGCGGAGTCGGCGGGCAGAGCTGCCGATGGACGGTGGGCATCGCCGGAGCGCCGCGCCGTCACCTGAGGTC
>JAEYUT010000337.1 GCA_023432305.1 Actinomycetes bacterium | reverse complement strand
GGTGCGCGGGCGTGTAGAGCACATCGGATCGCGGGGGGCGCTCGACATCGAGGGGCTCGGCGAGGTGGGGGCTGCCGCGCTCACCCAGCCGGAGGTGCCGCGTCCGGCGCCGCTCGAGACGGAGGCGGGGCTGTTCGATCTGACGATCGAGCAGCTGATGCCGATCGAGGTGGTGGTGCGCGACAGCGAGACGGGTGAGCGCAAGGTGCTCGAGGACGGCTCGTTCGACGTGCGCACCCCGTACCGCAAGATCGTGGAGGCCGCCCGCAAGGACAAGCCGGCCGTCATCGGGCCGTCGGAGGTGGCGAAGACGCTCATCGAGGAGCTCGAGAAGGCGAAGTCGAAGGAGCTGTGGCGATTCCTGGTGGCGCTCAACATCCGCCACGTGGGGCCGGTGGCGGCGCGGGCGCTCGCCGACTGGTTCGGTTCGCTCGACGCGATCCGCGCGGCCAGTCGCGAGGAGCTCGCCGCGGTCGACGGGGTGGGCGGCATCATCGCGGATGCGGTGCTCGACTGGTTCGCGGTCGACTGGCATGTGGAGATCGTGGAGCGCTGGCGCGCCGCGGGCGTTCCCTTCGCCACTCCCGGCCACCCGGGCCCTGGCCAGAAGCAGGCGGTCGAGGGCCCGCTCTCGGGGCTCACGATCGTGGTGACGGGTGCGATGCCCGAGCATTCGCGGGATGGGGCGCAGGAGGCGGTGATCGCCGCGGGAGGCAAGCCGGCATCCAGCGTGAGCAAGAAGACGGATTATGTCGTCGTGGGTCCAGGGGCTGGTTCGAAGGCAGCGAAGGCCGCTGATCTGGGCATTCCGGTGATCGATGCGGATGACTTCGTTCGCTTCTTGGAGAACGGTCCGTCTATCCTTTCCTGACAGGTGTCGTCGGTCTCTAGACTGGCGGCTCACAAGCGCTGTGCGTCGCGGGGAAGGCAAGCAGCTGTTAGGGATCGCCCTCACGCTGATCGGCCCGGTGGTCGTCACCGGGCTGTCTGTCGCGCCCGCGAACGCCTCCTACGCGGTCGTCGCGGAGGTGGCGACGGCCTCCGCGCCCGCGATCGACGTGGGGCGCTCGCCCGATCTGGGAGGCTCGACCGCCCCGTTCGAGACCCTGCGCGGAGTCGCGTTCCTCGACCGGCTGACCGAGCTGAGCCGCACGGATGCGATCTCGATCATCGGGGGCAATCCCGCGGCCATCGCCGAGCTGAGCACGCGCCCGCCCGCGGCGGCGACTGTCGCCGACTGGTGGAGCGCGGCGCCTGTCCGCACCCGGAGCGCTCTGCTCTCGGCCGCACCGCAGGTGGTCGGCAACCTCGAAGGTGTGCCGCTGAAGGTGCGGGATGTGGCCAACCGCGGGGTGCTCGAGCGCACTGCCGATGAGATCGAGGCGCGGCTCGACGGGCATGCGGGGCGCGCTGAGCGGGCGGCGCTGGTGGCGCAGCAGCACATGCTCGAGCAGGTGGAGCTGGCGCTCGCATCCGATGACGGCGCGGTGCGCCGGCTCGTCGCCCTCGACACGGAGGGGGAGGGCCGTGCGGTCATCGCCGTCGGGGATGTCGCGACTGCTGACTTCGTGTCGTACCTGGTGCCCGGGATGTTCTTCGGCGTCGACGCGCAGATCGTCGCGTGGACGGAGACGGCCGCCGATGTCGTCCGCGCGCAGCAGGAGTGGCTCGACGAGCTGCGGCCGGGCGACCCGGCCACGGTCGCCGCGGTCGCCTGGATCGGCTACCAGACCCCCAGCCTGCTGAACGTGGCATCCATGGAGCTCGCGCGTGACGGGCGCGATGCGCTGACGGCGTCGCTGCGGGGGCTTCGGGCCGAGCGGGGCGACGATCAGCCGTACATCAGCATCCTCGCCCACTCCTACGGCTCGACGGCGGCGCTGCTGTCGCTCGAGGAGGACGACGTGTGGGTGGATGCGCTGGTGCTCGTCGGATCTCCGGGGAGCACGGCGCGATCCGTCGACGCGCTGCACGTGGCGGATGCGAACGTGTGGGTAGGGGCAGCCGAGTGGGACCCGATTCCCGCCTCGGGTGTGTTCGGCAGCCAGCCGCTGTCGCCGTCGTATGGGGCGAAGCGCTTCTCGGTGGCGCCCGGTGTCGACCCGCTGACGGGGGAGGTGCTCGATGGCGCGATGAGCCACAACGACTACTTCGCGCCCGGCGGCAGCTCGCTGCGCAACCTCGCCCTCATCTCGATCGGGGAGGGGGAGTACGCGACCGCCGCCGACCGTTCGGCGGGCGACGCATCCGCGAGGCTCACGAAGCGCCTGCACCGGCTGTCGATCTGAATCGGGCGGGCCGCCGCGACTCGTAGGATGGAAGGCGTGTCTGAGATCACTCCGGAAGTCGTGCGCCACCTCGCGCACCTTGCTCGCATCGGACTCACCGACGAGGAGGTGGAGCGCCTGACCGGCGAGCTCGGCCAGATCGTCGATGCCGTCGCCACCGTCCGCTCGGTCGCGACGCCCGATGTGCCCGCGACGAGCCACCCGATCGCGCTCGGCACGGTGCTGCGCCCGGATGTGGTCGGCCAGACGCTGACGCCGGATGAGGCGCTCGCGGGTGCCCCCGAGTGTGATGGCGATCTCTTCAAGGTGACCTCGATTCTGGGAGAAGAGCAGTGAGCGAGCTGATCCGCAAGTCCGCCGCGGAGCTCGTGGAGCTGCTCGACGCGCGCGAGGTGTCGAGTGTCGAGCTCACGCAGGCTCACCTCGACCGCATCGCGCAGGTCGATGGCGAGGTGCACGCGTTCCTGCATGTGAGCGAGAACGCGATCGAGACGGCTGGCCGCATCGATGCCGCGCGTGCCGCAGGGGAGGCATCCGGTCTCGCCGGTGTGCCGGTGGCGATCAAGGACGTGCTGTGCACGCTCGACATGCCCTCGAC
>JAEYUT010000040.1 GCA_023432305.1 Actinomycetes bacterium | reverse complement strand
CGCTGTACGAGGACGAGCTGATCCCCGCCGTGAAGGAGGGCGCCGCGAAGGCTGGGCGAGACTTCGATCAGATCGACCGGATGCTCGAGATCAAGGTCTCCTACGACACCGACTACGACACCGCCCTCGAGAACACGCGCTTCTGGGCGCCGCTCGCCCTCTCCAAGGAGCAGAAGCACGACATCACCGACCCCATCGAGATGGAGAAGGCGGCCGACGCCCTCCCGATCGAGAAGATCGCGTCGCGCTGGATCGTGGGCAATGACCCCGACAAGGTCGTCGAGCAGATCAAGCAGTACGTCGATTGGGGCATGAACCACCTCGTGTTCCACGCGCCCGGACACGACCAGCGCCGCTTCATGGAGCTCTTCGAACGCGACCTCGCGCCGCGCCTGCGCGCGCTCTGAGCATCGGCGACGCCGCCCGTCTATACAAGGCGGGCGGCGTTCGCGCTAGCCTGAGGGCATGCGTGCGACAGTGCTCCATGGCCCCGGCGACATCCGCTTCGAAGAGGTTCCCGAACCCCAGATCGTGACCGGCGACGATGCCATCGTGCGCACCGTCGCGGCGTGCGTGTGCGGCTCCGACCTGTGGCCGTACCGCGGCATCTCGACAGTGCCGTTCCCCAAGCAGGTGGGGCACGAGATCGTGGGCATCGTCGAGCAGGTGGGCGAGAACGTCACCCGCGTGAAGGTGGGCGACTTCGTGATCGCGCCGTTCTACCACTGCTGCATGGCGTGCGTGAACTGCCTCAACGGCTTCTCGACCTCGTGTGTGAACGGCGGCTGGTGGGGCGCGGATGACCGCCGCGGTGTCTTCGCGCAGGGAACCCAGGGTGAGCGCGTGCGGGTTCCGCTCGCCGACGGCACCCTCGTGGCGACGCCCGAGATCCCCGACGACGCCCTCGTGCCGCACCTGCTGACTCTCTCGGATGTCATGGGCACCGGACACCACGCCGCCATCTCGGCGGGGGTGCGTCCCGGCAGCACGGTCGTCGTGGTCGGCGACGGCGCCGTGGGTCTGTGTGGCGTGCTCGCCGCCCACCGTCTCGGCGCTGAGCGCGTGATCGCGATGTCGCGTCACGCCGACCGCCAGGCGATCGCGAGGGAGTTCGGGGCCACCGACATCGTCGAGGAGCGCGGCAAGGAGGGCGCTGAGCGCATCCGCGAGCTGCTCGACGGGCCGGGTGCCGACTGCGTGCTCGAATGCGTCGGCACGAAGGAGTCGATGGACCAGGCGCTCCGCTCGGCTCGCCCCGGCGGTCAGGTGGGCTTCGTGGGCGTGCCGAACGGCGGCCCCGAGCTGCCGATGCGCACCCTCTTCGGCACCAACATCGGCGTGCGCGGCGGTGTCGCGCCCGTGCGCAACTATGTGGAAGAGCTGCTCCCTGAGGTGTGGGATGGGCGCCTCCAGCCCGGACGCGTGTTCGACCTCGAGCTGCCGCTCGCCGAGGTCGCCGAGGCGTACCGTGCGATGGATGAGCGCACCGCCACCAAGGTGCTGCTGCGCCCGTAGACAGCGTCGTGCGGATTCGGGGCGGACGCCCCGCAGGATCCCAGAGTGCGAGAGAGACGATAGAGGCATGAGCTCCTCGACCCCCACGTCCCCGACGCCAAGCGTGACCCCGGCGGAGGCGCACCGACTCGCTCTGCTCAACGCCGAGGTCGCGCGCTGGGCGTCGAAGGGATGGACGGTCGCCTCGGTGTCGGGAGATCAGGCGATCGTGCAGCGCCCCAAGCGCATCGGATGGTTCTGGAACCTCGTCCTCACGCTCCTCACCGCGGGTCTGTGGCTCATCGTCGTCATCGTGCGGGTGGTGAACCGCAAGATCGAGACCCGCGTGATCACGGTCGACGCAGCCGGGAACGTCACGGTGCGCTGACAGCTCGTTCCACCTCGCGGCACGCGCTGCCGTGCCGATAGCATCCGCTGGTGCGCATCCTTCGTCGGGTGGTCGTCGGCGTCGCCGTCACCCTGATCGTCATCGTCCTCGCCGTGACCGGCGTCTACGTCTGGCAGCAGCCGATCCTGCTCACGGGCACCGGATACGCGGCCCACAATGCGTGCGCGGTGGCCTACGTGGCCTCGCGGGAGGATCCGGCATCCGACCTGCCCGACAACCCGCTGGTGCCGTATCTGCGTGGTGGGCCCACCCAGTCCGGCGCCGAGGTGACCCTGCTGGGGGCGCTCGCGCCGCAGCGGGCCTGGTACACGGAGGGCTTCGGATGCACGCTCGCCTCCGACCGGCCCGACCTCGGCACGGCGACCGCGATCTCATCCAGCGGCAACCCGTTCGCGCGGGCCGAGGTGCCCTCCGCGACGCCGGAGCTCGACGCGGCGCTCGCCGACGCGTTCGGCGACCACCTGCCCGCCGACGTGCGGGCCGCGCTCGGCACGCGCGGCGTCGTGATCGTGAAGGACGGCGAGCTCATCGCCGAACGCTACGCCGACGGCTTCACGGCCCAGACCCCGCAGCTCGGCTGGTCGATGTCGAAGAGCGTCACCTCGCTGCTCACCGGTGTGCTCGTGCAGGAGGGGGTCGTCTCGCTCGACGACAACGGCCTCCGCCCCGAGTGGACGGATGCGCGCGCCGACATCACCGTCGAGCAGCTGCTGCGCATGACGAGCGGCATCGAATGGGATGAGACGTACGACCTCGGCACACCCATCACCCGGATGCTGTACCTCGAATCCGATATGGGCGGATACGTGGCGAGCCTGCCGCTCGCTCACGCCCCCGGCACGGTGCAACAGTATTCGAGCGGATCGACGACGCTGCTGTGCGATGTGCTCGTCGAGCGCACCGGCCTCGGCGCCGACCTGCCGCGCTCGAAGCTGCTCGGTCCGCTCGGGCTCTCGACGGCCGTGTTCGAACCGGATGGCGCTGGCACGCCCGTCTGCTCCTCCTACCTGTGGGCGTCGCCCCGCGACTGGGCGGCGATCGGCCAGTTCGCGCTGCAGGGCGGCGAGTGGAACGGCCGCCAGCTGCTCCCCGAGGGCTGGATGGACACCGTGCTCTCGCCGACGGAGGTCACCGAGACCGACGACCCCGGGTTCGCGATGAGCTGGCGCACCAACCGTCTCCCCGACGGCTCCCTGCGCTGGCCCGAGCTGCCTGCGGACGCCTACTCCGCGAACGGTCACGACGGCCAGCGGATGACGATCGTCCCCTCCGAGAGCCTCGTCGTCGTGCGGATGGGGTTCACGCCCGAGTACGGATCGAGCGAGAGCATCACGAAGCTCGTCGCGGATGCGGTCGCGGCGACGCGTTCGTGACCGCATCGCCGCGTCCAGCCGCCAAGATGGAGGGGTGACCGCACCCCACATCGGCTACGCCGCCATGCTCGAGCGCTTCGCGCCGGGCGATATCATCGCGTTCGCGCAGAAGGCCGAGCAGGCGGGCTTCACGGGCGTCATGGCGGCCGACCACTTCCAGCCGTGGACGCCGCAGCAGGGGCAGGCGAGCTTCGTGTGGAATGTGCTCTCCGCGCTTGGTCAGGTGACGGCGGGCGACCTCGGAACGGGTGTCACAACGCCCGCATTCCGCTGGCATCCGGCGATGATCGCGCAGGCGTCGGCGACGCTCGCGGCGATGTATCCGGGGCGGCATTGGCTGGGGCTCGGCGCCGGGGAGGCGATCAATGAGCACGTCGTCGGCACCTACTGGCCCGAGCCGCACGAGCGCATCAACCGGATGTTCGAAGCCGTCGATGTGATCAAGAAGCTGTTTGCGGCATCCCTCGCGGGCCGCGATACCCGGCATGACGGCCAGTACTTCAAGCTCGAGACCACGCGCCTGTGGACGATGCCGGAGGCAGCGCCGCCGATCCTCATCGGCACCGCCGGCCCTGTGACCGCGAAGCGCGCGGGTCGCACGGTCGACGGGATCGTCGTGGACGGCGCCCCGGTGGAGAAGGTCGCGCCGCTGCTGCAGCGCTTCGCCGAAGGCGGGCGCGAGGCGGGGCGGCGCCCGGAGACGCAGACGCGCATCCTCCGCCTGCACGTGAGCTGGGCGCCCACGCGCGAGGAGGCGGTGCGGAACGCTCTCATCAACTGGCCGATCGCCGGGCTCCGGTTCCCGAAATCCGACATCCGCTCGCCCTTCGAGCTCGAGCACATGGCCCGCACGGTGCGTCCGGAGGACTTCGAGGGTCGGGTGTTCATCTCGGACGAGCCGGATGCGCACCGCGCCCACATTCAGCGCTACCTCGACCTCGGCTTCGACCGCGTCTACCTGCACGACGTCTCGGCCGACCAGTCCCGCTTCATCGACACCTTCGCCCGCGAGGTGCTCCCCGCCCTGCATAGCTGAACCCCTCTGCGCGGCGGGTGAAACCGCGCGAGCGGGTGCGGTGCAGCGATGGGGGACATGCGGGTTCACCCGCCGCGCATAGGCTGAGCGGGTGACTCCGCTGCCACCCGACGTGCCCGTCTTCAGCGTCTTCGCGATCCCCGGGCTGCCCGAGTTCCAGCCGGGCGACGACCTCGCGCGCATCCTCGGCGACGCGCTCGACGGCATCGTCGAAGAGGGCGACATCCTCGCCGTCACGAGCAAGATCGTGTCGAAGGCGGAAGGGCGCATCGTCGCCGCCGCAGATCGCGAAGAGGCGATCACGGCCGAGACGGTGCGAGTGGTCGCGAGCCGCGCCCACGCCGACGGCCACGGCGTCACCCGCATCGTCGAGAACCGGCAGGGGCTCGTGATGGCGGCGGCGGGCGTCGACGCGTCGAACGCACCCGACGGCCACGTTCTGCTGCTGCCGGTCGATCCGGATGCCTCGGCGCGCGCACTCGCCGCGGCCCTGCGCGCGCGGTTCGGCATCCGCATCGGCGTCATCCTCACGGACACGTTCGGGCGACCCTGGCGCGAAGGTCAGGTGGATCAGGCGATCGGCGCCGCAGGCGTCGTGGTGCTCGAGGATCTGGCGGGGAGCTCCGACGCGAACGGCCGCACCCTCGCCGTCACCGCTCCCGCGATCGCCGACGAGCTGGCCTCCGCGAGCGAGCTCGTGAAATCGAAGGCGGGTGCGCGTCCGCTCGCCGTCATCCGCGGGCTCGGGCACCTCGTGACCGAGCTGAACGCACCGGGCGCCCGCGCCCTGCAGCGCTCGAGTGAGCGCGACATGTTCCGCCAGGGAACCGCGGAAGCCTGGGAGGAGGGATTCCGCGCCGCGCGCGAGCGTGCCGTGGGAGCCGCCGGGGAGTCCGCCGAGAGAGGCTGACGAAAACGCACGTTCGTGCCAGACTCAGCAGATGGATCGCCCGCTCCACCACCCGGCGGGAGTCGGCATCGACGCTGACTCCACCTACGGCCCGCTCTCCAGCGCCGAATTCCTGCTCGACGCGCGTGCGGTGAT
>JAEYUT010000033.1 GCA_023432305.1 Actinomycetes bacterium | reverse complement strand
CGTCGGGAAGGCTCTCACTGAGTTGGAGGCTGAGGTGCCGGTCGGATTCGGCATCGATGCGAACGGCCGCGCCCTCCTGGATGTTGACGTCGAGGCTGCCATCCCAGTTCCACACGTCGATCACGCGGGGGTTTCCGCCGCGATCCTCGACGTCCACGTAGATACCGCCCCAGAGGTGCGCGTATCGTCCGGGTTCCGTGAGCGTATAGCCCGCGCCGGGCAGCAGCAGCTGCCGGTCGGCCGGCAGCACCAGGGTGAACGCGAGCAGCAGCACGGCGACCACCGAGAAGAACGCGAGCCCTCCGCTGCGGCGGCGGCAGAGCGCCACGATGACCGTGCCGAGCCCCAGCACACCCACAAGGGTCGCCGCGCCGATGATCCAGGCCGCGCTCGCGGTGCCGGCGAGACCGCGCGTCTGGCTCGCGAGCAGGGTCGCGACCGCGGCGACGACGACACCCACTCCGAGCACCAGGAACACGACCCCGGCTCCCGCACGCGGATTCGTGAGTCGGCGGATGCGCGCCCGCTCACGCGAAGCATCGGCGGCTTCGATGGCGCGCGCGTGCGCCTCGGCCTGGCGGCGTTCGCGTTCGGTGCGGCGCTGCTCGGCGGCCCATTCGGCGCGCTGGCGCTTCCACTCCTCCTGCTGGCGCTTCCATTCGGCGAGCTCCTCGTCGGATGCGTCGACGGGACGCGGTGGCTCGGCACCCGGGTCGGGCACGAGCGCGCGAGGTGCGCCGGATGCGGCAGCGAGGGCTGCCGTGCCAGCCGAGGCGGCGACCGCAGCTGCAGGAGCCGTGGGCACCGTCTCCGGCCGGTCGTCGGTGGTCGCCGGCACGACCACCGGGTCGCCGGATGCCCGCCGCGCGAGCCACACGACGAGCACGATCACGGCGATGAGAACCGCACCCGTCCACGCCGCCCGAGCGATCGCGCCGCCCCATCCGATGTCGTCGAAGTAGAGGGCGCCCACGTGCCAGAACCCCTGGGTGACGGGCAGGAACGACAGCAGGAACAGCGCCACGATCCCGGGAAGCGCGCGCGTCACGGTGCCGCGCAGCAGCTCCTGCGCGTGGATGGTGCCGTTCTCGTCGGGCAGCAGCGCCCACGCGATCGCGTACAGCAGCACCACGGGCGCGCCGATCACCGCCAGCACCACCGCGATGCCGCGCACGAGGATCGGGTCGAGGCCGATCCGCTCAGCCACGCCCGCGCAGACGCCGCCGAGCCATCCGGTGCGGCGCTGAAGCCCGAGGCCGCGGATCCAGCCGAAGAAGGCGGTCTCGGAGTCCCGGGTCTCGGCCGCGGGCGCATCGACGGGCGGCGTCGGGTTGTCGTCGGTGGGCGCCTCGGATGAGGTGGAGGGTGCGGTCATGCTCCGATCGTGTCGTGGGCGGCTGGCGCGCCTCTATGGGGTGAACCCCTGATCCTCCCCTGAGGTGCCACGCTCGGGGCCGCTCGCCATGCTTGGATCGTCGCATGACCTCCCCGGCGACGCCTCCGTTCGCGGTGCCGCGCGCCTCTCTGGAGCGGCCGCGTGCGGTTGCGCTCGCCGGAGTGAGCGTCGCGCTCGCGAGGCACCTGCGCATGCCGACCGTCGGTGTGCGCTGGATCTTCGCCGGCAGCTTGCTGTTCGGTGCGCTCGCGGGGTTCGCGACCTCCATGTATCCGGCGATGTGGGCGCTCGTCGCGCTCGCCGTGGCGCCGAGCCTGCTCTACGTCTGGCTGTGGGCGTTCGTGCCGCGCGAGGCAGCAGCCGCGGATGCGCCGCGCACGCGTCGTCTGCCTGTCGCGTCGCTGCTGGTCGTGGCGGCTGCGGTGTGCGCCCTGGCGCTGCCGACCACGACGACATGGCCGACACCGCTGCCGCCCGGTGCGATCGAGGCCGCAGTTCTCGCCTCGCTCGCGATCGTGTGGACCGTCGCCGTGGATGCCCGTGACCACGCCCGCGCGGCGAACGCCGCTCGCGTCCGGGCGATCGCCGCCGGTTTCCTCATCCTTCTGGGCGCCGTTCTCCTGCCGTTCTCGATCAGTGCCGGGCGCCCGCTGATCGCCGTGTTCGCGGTGGTCGCCATCCTGCTGGGCGCGCTCGCGTTCCTGGTGCCGTTCGTCATCGACCGCATGAACGCCCGCGGCGCCGAGCGCGCCTCGCGCGCCCGCGACGAGCAGCGCGCGGAGATCGCCGCGCACCTGCATGATTCGGTGCTGCAGACGCTCGCGATCATCCAGAACCGCGCCGGCGCCGGATCCGAGGTGGCCCGCATCGCGCGCGCCCAGGAGCGGGAGCTGCGCGACTGGCTCTTCGCAGGCACTGACCCGTTCGCGGGCGATCTCGCCGCCGAGCTGCGCACGATGGCGGCCGAGCTCGAGCTCGAGCATGCGGTGCGCATCGAGGTGGTGACGGTGGGCGATGTCGCCGCGGTCGAGTCGGCGGCCCTCGCCGGGGCTGCGCGCGAAGCGCTCGTCAACGCGGCGAGGCACGCGGGCGGCGACGTCACGGTGTACGCCGAGGCGACGCCGGATGCGGTGGAGCTGTTCATCCGGGACCGCGGCGCGGGGTTCGATCCTGGCGCGGTCCCGGATGGGCGCCTCGGCATCCGCGAGTCGATCATCGGACGCATGGCGCGTGCCGGCGGCACCGCGGTGGTGCGCTCCGGCGCCGCCGGCACGGAGGTGCAGCTGCGGATGCCGCGCCGCGCGGCCGGGGCTGGAGGGGGAGCATGACGCGCGTCATCATCGTCGACGATCATTCGATCTTCCGCACAGGGCTGCGCACCGATCTCGGGGAGGCGGTGGAGGTTGTGGCGGAAGCGGGCGATGTCGACGCCGCGGTGCGCGCGATCTGCGAGCATCGGCCCGAGGTGGTGCTGCTCGATGTGCACCTGCCGGGGGGAGCCGGCGGCGGGGGAGCGGAGGTGGTGCGCCGGTGCGTCGACCTGCTCGCCGAGGTGCGGTTCCTCGCGCTGTCGGTCTCGGATTCCGCCGAGGACGTCGTGGGCGTCATCCGTGCGGGTGCGCGCGGCTACATCACGAAGGCGACGAGCGGGGCGGAGGTCGCGGCCGCGATCGCGACGGTCGCGGCGGGCGACGCGGTGTTCTCGCCGCGCCTGGCGGGTTTCGTGCTGGATGCGTTCGGCACGGCGGCGGGTGCCCCGGCGGTGGCGGCGACGGATGATGAGCTCGATCGGCTCTCGGCCCGCGAGCAGGAGGTGATGCGCCTCATCGCGCGCGGCTATGCGTACAAGGAGGTCGCATCCGCGCTGTTCATCTCGATCAAGACGGTCGAGACGCACGTGTCGAGCGTGCTCCGCAAGCTCCAGCTCTCGTCTCGCCATGAGCTCACCGCGTGGGCGCTGGAGCGCCGCCTCCTGTAGCTGCGGGGTCAGTGGCCGGAGCCGGTGACGAGCGGCAGGGCCACGAGCACCGCGAGGGTCAGCATCACAGCCGCGATGAGGGCGTCGAGGATGCGCCAGGCCGCGGGGCGGGCGAACACGGGTGCCAGCATCCGGGCGCCGAATCCGAGTGCCGAGAACCAGATCATGGATGCCGCGCAGATGCCCGCGCCGAAGAGCCATCGGGCGTCGCCATAGCCGTTGGCGAGGGTTCCGATGAGGGCGATGTCGAGGTACACGTGTGGGTTCAGCCAGGTGACGGCGACGGTTGTGGCTACGGCGGTGAGGAGGCTGCGGCGGCCCCCGCGCGGCGCCTCCGCGGGGTCGTCGGAGGCCTGCAATCCCACGCCCGCGGGTCGCCACGCCCGCCGGGCCGCCATCAGCCCGTACGCCGCGAGGAACAGGGCACCGCCGAGGCGCACCGCGGTGAGCAGCCAGGGTGCCGCGGAGAGCACGGCGCCGGTGCCGGCGATGCTGAGCGCGATGAGCGTCACATCCGAGAGGGCGCAGATCGCGACCACCACGAGCACGTGCTCGCGCCGGATGCCCTGTCGCAGCACGTGGGTGTTCTGCGCTCCGATCGCGACGATCAGGGAGAAGCCCAGTGAGGCCCCCGCGAGGGCGGCGAGGAGGGCGGCGGATGCGGTCACGGTGCGACGCTACGACCAGCCATGGGCATCAATCCAGCTCATGATTCTTCACACCCATTAGCGTTGCTTCATGAACCTCGACCGCGAGCAGCTCGCCACCCTGCGGGCGGTCGTCGACGCGGGAACCTTCGAGGCCGCCGCGCGCGCCCTGCTCGTGACGCCCTCTGCGGTGAGCCAGCGCATCAAAGCGCTCGAGCAGCAGCTCGGCCGGGTGCTCGTCGAACGCAGCAAGCCGGTGCGCGCGACCGAATCCGGTGAGGTCCTGGTGCGCCTGGCGCGCGAGATGGCGCTTCTCGAAGCCGACGCCGCGGCCGCCCTGCGGCTGGAGGGCGCCGACGACGCGTTCGCGACCGTCACGCTCGCCGTCAACGCCGACACCCTCGGCTCCTGGTTCCTGCCGGCGATCGCGCCGGTCTGCGCCGCACGGCGGATCCTTTTCGACATCAGCCGCGAGGATCAGGACCGCACGGCCGAGCTTCTCGCCGCCGGGCGGGTGATGGCGGCAGTCACCTCGCAGGCGCGCCCGGTGCCCGGCTGCACGTCGACGCCGCTCGGCTCGATGGTCTACCGCCCGGCCGCGTCGCCCGCATTCGCGGAGCGGTGGTTCCCGGGCGGACCGACCCCTGCGGCGTTCGCCACCGCACCGCTCGTGGATTTCGATCACGATGACGAGCTCCAGTCGCGGTGGCTGCGGCGCCTCTCGCGGGCGGCGCTGGATCCGCCTCGACACGTCGTCTCCGGATCGGGCGATTTCGAGCAGGCGGTGGCGCTCGGGCTCGGATGGGGGATGCTGCTGGAGCACCAGCTCGCCACCGCCGCGCCCGGGCGCTTCGTGGAGCTCGCGCCGCCTGATTCCGGCATCGAGGTGCCGCTCTTCTGGCAGCAGTGGAACCTCCGCTCGCCCGCGCTGGATGCGATCGCGGACGCTGTCGTGGAGGCGGCGGCGCAGTCCCTGGGCCCCGTCGGTGGGGGCCGGTGACGGAAGTGGCCTCCGTGATGCCGTACACTTGACCAGGTTGCCTGAACAGCCAAGCTTCGCCGTGCCCCGCAGTGGGTCGGCAGGGTACGGTGGGTGACATAGGGCGGTGGCTCAATTGGTAGAGCAGCGGTCTCCAAAACCGCAGGTTGCAGGTTCGAGTCCTGTCCGCCCTGCGAGTCCCCCTCGCGAAAGCGATGGGGATCGCCGGCCGAAAGGGTACTGAGAGTGGCACGCAAGGTGATGGACGAGCCCAGTGAGGACATCGTCGCCAACGCCAAGCGCGATCGCGCGCAGCGTCGGAATCCGTTCGCGCGCCTGATTCTCTTCATCCGTCAGGTCATCGCCGAACTGAAGAAGGTCGTCACCCCGACGCGTCGCGAGCTCGTCACCTACACGGGCGTCGTGCTGGTGTTCGTCATCATCATGATGGGCATCGTGTGGGGCCTCGACCAGGTGTACACCTGGCTTGTGCAGTTCACATTCGGAGACGCAGACGCCCTCTGACCGACGACGGCCTGAACCCCCCAGAAGGAAAGAAAGCACTGTGACTTCAGAACCGCGCGACATCGACCTCGCCACCGCCGCTGAGCAGTCCTCCGAAGAGGACGAGGCGCAGGAGGGCAACGTGCTCGCGCACGAGGTCAGCAGCAGCGAGCCCGTCGAGCGTCACGCTGTGCACATCGTCGACGAGTCGGATGTCGAGTCGGGCCTGGAGAGCGCGCTCGACGCGCTCGAGGCCGCGAGCGACCCTGAGGCCGACGCGATCGTCGACGACGCTCTCGACATCGACTCCGCCGACGAGGCCGAGGCTGCCGCCGCGGCGACCGCCGACGAGCTCGAGGACGAGGAGGAGGCCGAAGAGGCCGCCGTCGACCCGTATGAGGAGTTCCGCACCGAGCTGCGCATGAAGCCGGGCAAGTGGTACGTCATCCACTCGTACGCGGGCTTCGAGAAGCGCGTGAAGCAGAACATCGAGTCCCGTCGCACCTCGATGGCCATGGAGGACTACGTCTTCGAGGTCCAGGTGCCGATGGAGGATGTCGTCGAGATCAAGAACGGCCAGCGCAAGCTCGTGAACCGCGTGCGCATCCCGGGCTACGTGCTCGTGCGCATGGAGCTCAACGAGGATTCGTGGTCGGTTGTGCGTCACACTCCCGGTGTGACGGGCTTCGTGGGCAACGCCCACAACCCGACGCCGCTGCGCTTCGAAGAGGCCTTCAACATGCTGAAGTCGCTCGTGCAGGTGGTCGAGGCCCCCGCGAAGGGCGCATCGGCGAGCAAGGGCGCGGCCGTCCAGCGCTCGATCCCGGCTGAGGTCGACTTCGAGATCGGCGAGACGATCACGATCAAGGAGGGCTCGTTCGCGGGTCTCCCCGGCACGATCTCCGAGATCAAGCCGGAGTCGGGCAAGCTCACCGTCCTCGTCTCGCTCTTCGAGCGCGAGACGCCGGTGGAGCTCTCGTTCGACCAGGTCACCAAGCTCTGAGGTCGTGGCGGTTCTCCGCACGCTCCTCGACGTTCTCCGCGGCGGTCTGATCGGGGTCGTCGAGACGATCCCCGGTGTATCGGGCGGCACGATCGCGCTCGTCATCGGCATCTACGATGACCTGATCCAGTCGGCGGGTCACCTGATCCGCGGCGTGCTCGGGTGGGTGCGCGGCACGATCGCACGCACCGACCGCTCGGAGGCGAGAGCGCACCTCGCCGCAGTGCGGTGGCGTGTCGTGATCCCGGCGCTCGTGGGCATGGCGGTCGCTCTGGTGCTCGCTGCGCGCGTGGTCGAGCCGATCGTGGAGGAGCACCCGGTCCAGACGCGCGCCCTGTTCGCGGGGCTCATCCTGGCGTCGCTCCTCGTGCCGATCCGGATGGTCGGGGGGTGGCGTCGGCGCGATGTCGCGTATGCGGTCCTCGCGGCGGTCGCGGGTTTCGCCTTCGCGTCGATTCCGGCCGCGGACGCGATCCAGCCGCCGCTGTGGCTTGTGGCGATCGCGGCGGCGGTCGCGGTGTGCGCGCTCGTGATGCCCGGGGTCTCGGGCTCGTTCATCCTTCTCGTGATGGGTCTCTACGCGCCGACGCTCGGCGCGCTGAATGATCGCGACTGGACCTACATCGGCGTCTTCGCCCTGGGGGCCGTCGTGGGG
>JAEYUT010000379.1 GCA_023432305.1 Actinomycetes bacterium | reverse complement strand
GGCGCGCACCTTGGCGCGGTTGCCGCAGCGCTGCATGGAGCACCAGCGGCGAGTGCCGGTGCGGGATTCGTCGCGGTAGATCATCCGGCAGTCGTCGGCGGCACAGCGGCGCAGACGCTCGCTCGCGCCGTCCTGCAGGATCGCGACGGCGTCGCGCGCGATCGAGGAGAGGGCCTGGGCGGTGCGGATGCGGCTCGCTCCCGCCTGGCGGCGCCCCCCGGCGAGCACGGGCGGGACGTCGGGGGCGGCGGCGTAGAGGTTGAGGGTGTCGATGTCGTCGGGGGCGGGGAATGCGCCGTCGACGCGCGCGGTCGCGAGTCGGCTGATGGCGTCGCGGAGTGCTCGGGCGTCGCGCAGCTCGCCCTCGTGCACGGCGCGGGGGTCGGCTCCCGGGTAGTGCTCGGCGAGCCAGTGTCCGAGGTCGGCGGTAGAGCGGAGCAGGTCCCAGCGCTGCTGTCCCACGCCCCAGTCGGCGGTGTAGGCGAAGTCGAGGCTGGGCGCGCCGGCATCCAGAAGCCAGGGTGCGCCGTCTCCGGTGTCGATCATCTGGCCGCTGCTCACGTAACCATGATCTCAGGTTACGAATCGGGGTGTGCTCACCTCTCGGGCCCCGAACAGGTCACACGATCACCCCCTGAACCGGGCGTGCGGTGCGGCAGATCGGGGGGCTAGCCCCACCGAGGACGGGTTGGTCGCCGGATGCACCAGGCTCGTCGTGCACGCCACGATGGAGTCATCCGAAGAGAAAGCGCGTCATGAACACCACCACCGCATCCGCCACCACCCGTCCTGCCGGCAGCGAGGATCACCCTGCCGGGCGAGGCCTCCCCCGTCGGCGCTTCGCCGGCATCGTCGCCGCGGCGACCGCTGCGGCGCTCTCGGTCTCCCTCACGGGCTGCGTCTCCGTCCAGCTTCCCGCTCCCGCCCCCTCCACGACGCTCGAGCACGAGGTGTCGGCTGATGTCCATGCCGTGCATCTCGACACGGCGGGAGACCTCACGATCACTCTCGGCGACACCCCCGGGCTCGAGATCACCACATCCGAGCGCATGCACGAGCGGATCAGCGTCGACGAGCGCGACGGCACGCTCACCCTCGACGCGGAGGCCGTGGTCGGCTGGCCCGACCCGGTCACCTACGTCCTGACGGTCAGCTCTCTCGACTCTGTGATGGTCGACGGATCCGGCTCCGTGGACGCCGACTTCACCACGGGCGTCGACGTGACGATCGACCTCGACGGCTCCGGTTCGGTCAGCGCGCGCGGACTCGAGGTGGGTGCGGTCTCGGTGAGTCTGCGCGGCTCGGGCAGCGTGGTGCTCGCGGGGACGGCGGAGATGATCGACGCGACCCTCGACGGCTCGGGCAGCGTCGAGGCGATCGACCTCATCGCGCGCTCCGGCACCGTCGAGCTCGACGGCTCCGGCAGCATCGGCGTGCACGCGACGAGCGAGATGGATGCTGAGCTCGAGGGCTCAGGCACCATCCGCGTCGCAGGGTCACCGCGCCTGTCGGAGCAGGTGCGCGGCTCAGGCGACATCGTCGAGGTGCGCTAGCCCTGCCGCGCCGCCCCCTCCCGACGCGTCCACGCGATGCGCAGGGAGGGGTCGAAGCGTCTCGAGCACACCCCGCACGACGACGGTCGCGTGGGCGTGCGGTAGCGGTAGCTCGTGTGGCCGTTGGGGCACGTGCCCACCCAGGGGGCGAGTTCGGAGGCGATGGGTCCGTCGTGCGTGCGGCCCCCTTCGTAGCCGAGCTCCGCGGCGATGCGCTTCCAGGCCGCGCCGTGTCCGGCTTCTGGTCCCGCGATCGCGTGGGCGACCTCGTGCAGCAGCACCTGGTGGATGTCGTCGTCGTCTGAGCGCAGCGCGATGTGGCGGGAGACGCTGATCCGCTTAGCGGTGAAGTTGCAGAGCCCGGCCCGGGTCTTCGCGTTGTCGAAGGCGAACGTCCACGAGTCGTCGAGGTGCAGACGGATGAGCGCATCCGCCCAGGTGCGCACACGATGCAGCTCCGCCATCAGCCTTCCTGCAGCTCCACGAGATGCACCGCGACGAGGCGGTCGTCTCCAGCCCGCGGTTCGCCGCGGCCGTCGGTGTTGTTCGTGACGAACCAGAGGGAGCCGTCGGCGGCGGGCGCCACGTCGCGGATGCGTCCGAATTCGCCGACGAACCACGACACCGCGTCGAGTCGCCCGTCGGGCAGCGGGTACAGCGCCCAGATGCGCTCGCCGCGCAGCGCCGCCATGAAGAGAGTGCCGTCGATGTGGGCGAGACCGCTGGGGCTCGCCTCATCCGTGGGCCACACGGCGGCAGGGTCCGTGAATCCGCCGACGCCTCCTGCGCCCTCCACCTCGGGCCAGCCGTAGTTGGCGCCCGGCTCGATGAGGTTGACCTCATCCCAGGTGCTCTGCCCGAACTCGCTCGCCCAGAGACGCCCGTCGTCGTCCCATGCGAGCCCCTGCGGATTGCGGTGGCCGAGCGAGTACACGAGCGACCCGGGGAAGGGGTTGTCGTCGGGCACCGTGCCGTCGGGCGTCATGCGCAGGATCTTGCCGCCGAGGCTCGCGGGATCCTGGGCGCGCTGCGGATCGCCGGCGTCGCCCGCCGTCGCGTAGAGCATGCCGTCGGGCCCGAAGGCGATCCGGCCGCCGTTGTGGTTGCCGGAGCGGGGCAGCCCGGTGAGGATCTGCTCCGGGTCGCCGAGCGCGTACGACGCGTCGAGCTTCATGCGCACGATGCGGTTGTCGGTCTCGGTGGTGAGGAACGCGTACAGCCAGCGGTCGGCGTCCGCATCGAGCAGGGCGATGCCGAGGAGCCCGCCTTCGCCGCCCGGGGCGACATCCGGCACGGTGCCCACGATGCTGAGCGAGCCGTCGGCGTGAATGCGCTGGATGACGCCGGTGTCGCGTTCGCTGACGAGCGCCTCGCCGGCGATCTCGGGCAGCGGCACGATCGACCACGGGCTCGTGAGACC
>JAEYUT010000332.1 GCA_023432305.1 Actinomycetes bacterium | reverse complement strand
AGACTCCGTCGTGGGGTCCGGTCGCGGTGACGCTCGCGAACTTCGATGTGGCTGAGCTGGACAAGTCGGGGTCGGCGTTCTCGCTGACCACGGCCGACCCGGACTTCGCCGGTGTCGCCTACGGCTCTTCGACGAGCGCGTGGCCGAGCTCGTTCATCGATGCGATCCCGTCGGCCTTCCGGTCGTTCTTCTCCACGACGAGCGCCTCGGGTCAGGGCAACCTCAACAAGGCCCCGCTGCCCATCACCGCCACCTACACGGCTGAGGCGCTCGCCACGACTGTCGGAATCTCTGTCTCGCAGACCTCCGGGCTGCAGGCGGGGGACACCGTCACCGTGACGGCCACGTCCGGCCCCGCGGCCGCCCTCGGAGTGGTGCGGATCCTGCTGGATGGCACGCAGATCGCGAGCGGTCCCATCGGCACCCCCCTCGTGGTCACGACGGCAGGTCTCGCTGCCGGAAGCCGTACGCTCTCGGCCGAACTCATTCCGACGGACGCCACCGCGTACCTGCCGAGCACCTCGCCGAATCTGGTCCTCCAGGTCGCAGCGGCCCCCACGGCCCAGGTCGCCGGCTCGCTCAGCTGGGGACTCGCGAGCGGCTTCAACGCCTACGTGACCGGACCGGTCGCGCACGGCGCGATCTCGGTGAGCAACGGCGCGACAGCCTCGGGCGGCATCTACACCTTCGCCCAGACCGAGGGCAGCACGTACGACGCGCAGACCGGGCTCGGGTCGGTTCCCTTCCGCGGTGCAGTGCGCTGGACCGGCCACAACGGCGCGCTCGATCTGACGCTCTCGAATCCGGTGATCCGCTTCGATTCGGCGTCCACGGCGACGGCACTGATCGGAGCCGACCAGCTCGCGATCGCGACACTGGACCTCACCCGCGGCACCCGCACGGTCGCCGAGGACGGCAGCGTCCGGTTCGCGAACGTCCCGTCGGTGCTCACGCCGGCCGGTGCGAACTTCTTCCGCAACTACTACTCCGCAGGAACCGCGCTCAGCCCCGCGAACTTCGTCATCGGCTCCGCGAGCACGGCGGCCCCCGCTGCCGCGCAGACGGTCGCCTCGGCGCAGAGCACGGACGAGCGCCAGCCCGCCCCGACTCCGCCGGCCACCGAGGGCATCCTGGTCGAGGGCGACGGCGAGCTCACAGAGGGCGGCGAGATCACGGCGACCGCGTCCGGCTTCCAGTCGAACGAGTCCGACATCCTCGTCGTCATCTACAGCGAGCCCACGCTCCTGTCGCGCACGCTCACAGCCGACGCGAACGGCGTCGCGACGTGGACGGGCCGACTGCCTGCAGGGCTCACGGGCGAGCACACCCTCACCTTCCAGGGATCGGTGAATCGCGGTGTCGTGCTCGACATCCAGGCGCTCGAGATCGGCACCTGCGAGATCGCGGACGCCGCGTTCGACTGGGGCTTCAAGGAGTCGTTCCGCAGCTACCTCGACAGCTCGATCGCGCACGGCTCGTGGTCGACCGCTGACGGTGCCGTGTATGAGACCCCCCTGTTCCGCTTCGCGAACGGCACGGGATCGTACGACGCGGATGCCGCGACCGGCCGGATCCAGTTCCCCGGCTCGATCAACTTCCTCGCACACGAGGGCGTGCTCGACATGACGTTCTCGAACCCCACGTTCACCTTCATCGACGCCGAGACCGCCGTGCTCTCGATCGACGTCGCCGGGGAGACGCGCGAAGGCGACTCGGTCCAGTCGGCAGGCGTCGAGTTCCTGACGCTCGACCTGAGCGGCGCGACCATCACGGCGGACGGAGCGATCGTCACGATCGCCGACATCCCCACGGTGCTCACCGAGGCCGGTCACGAATCGTTCGGAACCTACCCCGCAGGCGAGGAGTTCGACCCGATCACGATCACGATCACGACGGCGGAGGACTGCGCCTCGGCCATCGCCGCACCGAAGCCCGGCGACGACGCGGCCGACCCGGAGGCCGTCTCCGACCAGGCAGGAACCGACCTCGCGTGGCTGTGGTGGGTCGTCGGAGGCGCGCTGCTCGCTGCGATCATCGTCGCGATCATCGTGGTGCTGCGTCGCCGCAAGACGGCCTGACGCCGCACGCACCGCACACGACGGCCGGGGATGACCTCCCCGGCCGTCGTGCTGTGCGCATCGTGCTGTCTGCCCCCAGGAACCCCCTCAGTAGACTCGACGAGTGACGATCCGCCTCTACGACAGCCGCGCCCAGGCGCTGCGCGACTTCGAGCCGCTCGAACCGGGCAAGGTCGGCATGTACGTGTGCGGACCCACGGTGCAGTCGTCGCCCCATGTGGGCCACCTGCGCTCCGCGCTCGCCTACGACCTGTGGCGGCGCTGGTTCGCGTACCGCGGCTTGGACGTCACCTTCGTGCGCAATGTCACCGACATCGACGACAAGGTGCTCGCGAACGCGACCGAGCGCGAGCCGTGGTGGGCTGTCGCCTACCGCGTCGAGCTGGAGTTCACGGCCGCCTACAACGCGCTCGGCATCCTCCCTCCCACCTACGAGCCCCGGGCCACGGCGAGCATCCCGGGTATGCAGGAACTCATCCAGACGCTCATCGAACGTGGGCACGCCTATGTCGCCGACGACGGCTCGGGCGATGTGTACTTCGATGTGCGCACCTGGCCGGAGTACGGCGCCCTCACCCGGCAGAAGCTCGACGAGATGGCGGACTCCCCGGATGCCGCGACGCGCGGCAAACGCGACCCGCGCGACTTCGCGCTCTGGAAGGGCGCGAAGTCGGACGAGCCCGCCTCGGCGACCTGGGCGTCCCCCTGGGGCGCTGGACGCCCCGGGTGGCACATCGAGTGCTCCGCCATGTCGAAGCGCTACCTCGGCGCCGAGTTCGACATCCACGGCGGAGGCCTCGACCTGCGCTTCCCGCACCACGAGAACGAGCTCGCCCAGTCGACCGCCGCAGGCGACCCCTTCGCGCGCTACTGGGTGCACAACGGCATCGTCATGGTCGAGGGTCAGAAGATGTCGAAGTCGCTCGGCAACTCGATCTTCGCGGCCGAGTTCCTCGCGCTCGCTCGCCCCATCGTCGTGCGCTACTACCTTGCGAGCGCGCACTACCGCTCGACCATCGACTACCACCCGGGCGCCCTCGAAGAAGCCGAGGCGGCACTCGACCGCGTCGCCGGCTTCCTCGATCGCGCGACGCGCGCGCTCGAAGCCGCGCAGATCCCGGGCCCTGGCGACGGCCGTGTCCCCGACGCCTTCGCGGAGGCGCTCGATGACGACCTCGGCGTGCCGGAAGCTCTCGGCGTGCTGCACGAGACCGTGCGCGCCGGCAACACGGCGCTCGACGTGGGCGACCTCGGCGAGGTCGCTGTGCGCCGCGAGCAGGTGCTCGCGATGACGCGGGTGCTCGGCGTCGACCCCACCGCGCCCGAATGGCGCGACGCGGGAGGTTCGGACGCCGAGCTCGCACTCGACACGCTCGTCAGCAAGCTGCTGGCAGACCGCGCGGAAGCCCGCGCCGCCAAGGACTACTCCGCCGCCGACCGCATCCGCGACGAACTCGCCGCCGCAGGGATCGCGATCGACGACACCCCCGCAGGCGCCCGCTGGAGCCTCGCATGAACGTCACCGACCCGATCGAGGGGATCGCATCATGACCAAGCCTGGACGTCCGGGAGCCCGCAAGACCAAGAAGGGCGCGACCGCCGGCACCGGCGGACACGGCCGCAAGGCGCTCGAGGGCCGCGGCCCCACCCCGAAGGCCGAGGATCGCAGCTGGCACGTCGCCGGCAAGCGCAAGGCCGCCAAGGAGCGTCTGGAGGCGGCGCGCTCGCGGTCGGGCAAGTCGTCCGAGCCCGCCAAGCGCGCCCCGCGCCCCAAGAAGACCGATGAGTCGGAGATCGTCACCGGACGCAACTCGGTGCTCGAGGCGCTTCGCGCGAAGATCCCGGCCACCGCACTCTACGTCGCTGCTCGCGTCGAGATGGACGACCGCGTGAAGGAAGCGCTCTCCCTTGCGACGAAGCGCAACATCCCCGTGCTGGAGGTCATGCGCACCGAGCTCGACCGCATGGGCGGGTACGACTCGGTGCACCAGGGCCTCGCCCTCAAGGTGCCGCCGTACGAGTACGCGCACCCGTTCGACCTCATCGAGCGCGCCCAGCGCCAGGGGACGGCGCCGCTCATCGTCGCGCTCGACGGCGTCACCGACCCGCGCAACCTCGGCGCGATCGTGCGCTCCGCGGGAGCCTTCGGCGCCCACGGCGTCATCGTGCCGCAGCGTCGCTCGGTGGGCATGACGGCCTCCGCTTGGAAGACCTCGGCGGGTGCCGCCGCCCGCGTCCCCGTCGCGATGGCCGCGAACCTCACGCAGACGCTCAAGGACCTCAAGAAGCAGGGCGTCTTCGTGCTCGGACTCGACGGCGACGGCGATGTGTCGCTGCCCGGCATCGGCTTCGCGGATCGTCCGATCG
>JAEYUT010000301.1 GCA_023432305.1 Actinomycetes bacterium | reverse complement strand
CATCGGGACGACGCTCTCCGGAACCGTCGACGATCTCGAGGCTTCGATCAATGCGCTTCTCCGCGCACCGCTCGAGGCTGACGCGCTCGCGGCCGTCACGGGTCTGCTCGACGGCGTGCTCGGCGGTCTCGCCGGCATCGGCCTCGGGGACAACCCCGTGACCGTCCAGGTCGGCGGAACGGTCGACCTGCAGCCGGTGCGCGACCTGCTCGATGATGACCTCAGCGATGGCGTCGTCACCGTCAACCTCTCGGACGGCAGCATCCGCGCCGACCTGGCCGCCCTCGTGGGGGATGCCTACCAGGACAGCTCGGGGCTCAACGGACGCGACCCGAACACCTCCATCCTCACGCCCGAGGTCATCAACGCGCTGCTCGGACGCGTGGCGGCGCTGCTCGGGAACTTCGTCAACACTCAGATCGCGCCGAAGATCCTCGAGGTCCTCTACGCGGTGAATCTCGACGTGCTCATCGCGACTGACGTCACGCTCACCGTGATGGGGTACGAGCTGCTGAACGTCGCGCGGCTCACGATCGACCTCGACCTCTCGGTCGGACGTCTCCTCGGCAAGGAGGGATACCCCGATCACGGAGTCGACATCGACATCTCGCTCCTGGACGGCTCCATCCTCAGCTTCCTGCTCATTCCGCTCAACTCGCTGATCTCATCGCTCCTGACAGGGCTGCTCGACCCGGTCGTCTCGACGCTCATCCCGGGCCTCTCGGATGCCGTGCTCCTGCCGCTGCTCACGGGCGTGCTGACCGGCGTGACCGACACCCTGGCGGAACTGGTCGGCACGACGCTGCCCCCGCTCGTCGAGGCGCTCCGGCCCGTGTTCGACCTCCTGGCGTCGGTCGTGAAGCTGACGCTCAATGCGCAGCCGGACCAGCCCGCGTCCGTCGGGCCCCCGGTCAGCGCTCCGCTCACCGGCGAGTACTTCGTCAGCGCGCTCAATGTGAAGGTGCTGGGCGCGGAGGAGGCGGCCGTGCTCGACCTCTATCTGGCTAACGCATCCGTCGGCCCGGCGCTGGCGCGCTGATCCGGTGCCGAGTCGGCCGAGGATTACAGTATTCAGGTGCCTACCCTTCTCTCTCAGCTCTTCGTCCGCACCCTGAAGGAAGACCCTGCAGACGCCGAGGCGACGAGCCACAAGCTGCTCGTCCGTGCCGGCTACATCCGCCGCCAGGCGCCGGGTGTGTTCGCGTGGCTCCCGATGGGTCTGCGCGTGCGAGCCAAGATCGAGAAGGTCATCCGCGAGGAGATGGCTGCCGCTGGCGCGCAGGAGGTGCTGTTCCCGGCGCTGCTGCCCCGTGAGCCCTACGAAGCCACCGGTCGCTGGACCGAATACGGAGACAACCTCTTCCGTCTGCAGGACCGCAAGGGAGCCGACTACCTTCTCGCGCCCACGCACGAGGAGGTCTTCACGCTCCTCGTGAAGGATCTCTACTCCTCCTATAAGGATCTCCCGCTCACGATCTTCCAGATCCAGGACAAGTACCGCGACGAGGCCCGTCCGCGCGCCGGACTCCTGCGCGGCCGCGAGTTCTCGATGAAGGACGCCTACTCCTTCGACAGCACGGATGAGGGACTCGACGTCTCGTACCAGGCGCAGCGTGACGCCTACGAGCGCATCTTCACCCGCCTCGGGCTCGAGTACGTGATCGTGCAGGCCGACGCGGGCGCCATGGGCGGTTCGCGCTCCGAGGAGTTCCTGCACCCGACCCCCATCGGCGAAGACACGTTCGTGCGCTCGGCGGGCGGCTACGCGGCCAACGTCGAGGCGTACACGACGCCCATCCCGGACGCTCTGCCCATCGATGGCCTGCCTGCGGCCGTCGTCCACGACACCCCGGACACGCCGACGATCGCCAGCCTCGTCGAGGTCGCCAACGCGGTCGTGCCGCGCGACGACCGCCCGTGGGAGGCCGCCGACACGCTCAAGAACGTCGTCCTCGCGCTCACGCATCTCGACGGCACACGCGAGCTTGTCATCGTGGGGATCCCCGGCGACCGCGAGGTCGACATGAAGCGCGCGGAAGTCGCCTTCGCCCCGGCGGAGGTGGAAGCGGCGACCGAGGCGGACTTCGACAAGAACCCCGGACTCGTCAAGGGCTACATCGGCCCCTGGTCGCCCACGGGCCCCATCCTCGGGGAGGAGTCGGCGACAGGCATCCGCTACCTGCTCGACCCCCGAGTGGTCGACGGAACCTCCTGGGTCACGGGTGCGAACGTCGACGGCAAGCACGTGTTCCACCTCGTCGCGGGTCGCGACTTCGCCTCCGACGGCATCGCCGAGGTGGCCGAGGTGCGCGCCGGCGACCCCGCGCCCGACGGCTCGGGCCCCGTGGAGCTCGCCCGGGGCATGGAGATCGGTCACGTCTTCCAGCTGGGCCGCAAGTACGCGGACGCCCTCGGGCTCAAGGTGCTCGACGAGAACGGCAAGCTCGTCACCGTCACGATGGGCTCGTACGGCATCGGCGTGACCCGCATCCTCGCCGCGATCGCCGAGACCACCGCCGACGACCGGGGGCTGCTCTGGCCGCGGGGGATCGCGCCGTTCGATGTGCATGTCGTCGCCACGGGACGCGACCAGGTGGCGTTCGATCTCGCCGCGCAGGTCGCCGCCGACTTCGAGTCGCAGCGTTTCGAGGTGCTCTACGACGACCGCCCCAAGGTGTCGCC
>JAEYUT010000257.1 GCA_023432305.1 Actinomycetes bacterium | reverse complement strand
CCCGAGAACCTGGATGTGGAGGGCCTGCTGAAGGGCATCTACAAGCTCAAGGACGCCACCATCCGCGGCCCGAAGGCTCAGCTGCTGGCATCCGGTGTCGCCGTGCCGTGGGCGCTCGAGGCGCAGGAGCTGCTCGCGAAGGACTGGGGTGTCGCAGCTGACGTGTGGAGCGTGACCTCGTGGACGGAGCTCCGCCGCGACGGCGTCGCCGCCGACGAGCACAACTTCCTGAACCCCACGGCCCAGCCGCACGTGCCGTATGTGTGGCAGAAGCTGAGCGGCGCGGAGGGACCCTTCCTCGGTGTCTCCGACTACATGCACGCAGTGCCGGACCAGATCCGCGCGTGGGTTCCCGGTGAGTACGCGACGCTCGGCGCCGACGACTTCGGCTTCAGCGACACGCGCGCCGCGGCCCGCCGCTACTTCAAGATCGACGGTCCGTCCGTCGTGGTTCGCACGCTCCAGTCGCTCGCGCGTCGCGGTCAGGTCGACCCCGCCTACGTTCTGCAGGCGATCGACAAGTACAAGCTGTACGACGTGACCGCGGGCACCACGGGAACGGCGGGCGGCGAGAGCTGAATCCCTCCATGACGGAGATGACGAAGGCGCAGACACTCGCCTGGCTGCGCACGCTGTCAGGCGAGCTGTCGACGACGACGCTCAGGCGGCTCGATGAGACGCTCCCGTGGTACCGGGAGATGCCTCCGGGCCGCCGGAGCGCCGTCGGCCTCGTGGCGCAGGCGGGCATCACGTCGTTCATCTCGTGGTTCGACAACCCCGAGTCGACGCCGTGGATCGCCGCGGATGTGTTCGGCGCGGCACCGCGCGAGCTCCTGCGCTCGGTGAGTCTGCAGCAGACGCTGCAGCTGATCCGCGTGACCGTCGAGGTCGTGGAGGAGCGGGTCAAGAACCACGGCGACAGCCTCCGCGAGGCGATCCTGCTGTATTCGCGCGAGATCGCGTTCGCGGCTGCCGACGTGTATGCGAGGGCGGCGGAGGCCCGCGGACTGTGGGACGCCCGCCTCGAAGCCCTCGTGGTGGACTCGATCCTCACAGGCGAATACGACAGCGAGCTCCCAAGCCGTGTCGCCGCGCTCGGCTGGAACGGCCACGGCGCGGTGTCGGTTCTCGTGGGCACCTCGCCGAGGATGCTCGACGTGGACCAGCTTCGCCGCACCGCACGCCACGTCGACGCGGATGTGCTCATCGGCGTTCAGGGGAGCCGGCTCGTCGTCGTCATCGGCCGTGTGGAGCGGTCCGACCAGGCGGACGCCGCCGAGCCGCTGCCATTCATCGAGATCGCTCAGCAGCTCGAACCAGGTTTCGGGTCCGGGCACCTCGTGCTCGGCCACGAGGTGCCGTCGCTCGTCGACGCGGCACGCAGCGCTCGCGCCGCGCTGGCGGGGTTCGCGGTGGCGAAGGCGTGGCGGGGAGCTCCGCGTCCCGTGCTCGCCGACGACCTGCTTCCCGAGCGAGCGCTCGCCGGCGACCCCCTCGCACGCGCGACCCTCATCGCGAAGATCTACCGGCCGCTGCAGGATCACTCGACCGAGCTCCTGCAGACCATGTGGGCCTACCTCGACAACGGCCGATCTCTCGAGGCGACCGCGCGCGAGCTGTTCGTGCACCCCAACACGGTGCGCTACCGACTGAAGCGCATCAGCGAGGTCATCGGCTGGGATGCCACGGGCGCGCGCGAAGCGCTCATCCTCCAGACTGCGCTCATCGTCGGCTCGATCGCCGACACGGGCAAGCGCACCGACTGACGTTCAGGCATCTGTCGACATCCACCAAGGTCTGACCGATTTCTTGGTGGGCTGTATTCCTCCGGCCGTCCGGCCTGTTGGCAGGATGGTCGGGTGACAGTTGTGATCGTCGCCCCTGGACAGGGGTCGCAGACCCCCGGATTCCTCACCCCCTGGCTGGCCGAGCCGCAGTTCGCGGAGCACCTGGATGCTCTCGCGGATGCTGCGGGCGTCGACCTGCGCACGCACGGAACGGAGTCGGACGCCGACACCATCCGCGACACCGCGGTCGCGCAGCCGCTCATCGTGGCCGCGTCGCTCATGTCGCTCGGCGGCGTGCTCGACGGTGACCGCCGCGGCCGCATCGCCGGCATCGCCGGCCACTCGGTCGGCGAGCTCGCCGCCGCCGCAGGCGCGGGAATTCTGAGCGACGCCGACGCGATGCGCCTGGTCGCCGCCCGGGGCCGTGCGATGGCGGAAGCGGCGTCGCAGGTCGAGACCGGCATGAGCGCCGTGATCGGCGGAGACGAGGCGGAGCTGCTCGCCCGCCTTGACGCACTCGGACTCGAACCCGCCAACTTCAACGGCGGCGGCCAGATCGTCGTCGCCGGCGCCCTCCCGGCCCTCGCGCAGCTGCAGGCCGAGCCGCCCGCGGGCACCCGCGTCATCCCGCTTCAGGTCGCGGGCGCGTTCCACACGCGCTACATGCAGCCTGCCGTCGAGGCGCTGCGCGCCGCCGCCGCCGACGTCGAGGTCGCCGACCCGACACTGCGCATCTGGACCAACCGCGACGGCTCTGCGGTCGCCTCGGGAGCGACCTTCGTCGACCTGCTGGTCGGCCAGGTCGCCTCCCCCGTGCGCTGGGACCTCACCATGGAG
>JAEYUT010000206.1 GCA_023432305.1 Actinomycetes bacterium | reverse complement strand
GCGATGCTCGAGGCCTATCAGGCCTACGGCGACTACACCTCGATCGCCGACCTCACGCAGGAGCTCATCCAGAACGCCGCCGCCGCCGTCTCCGGCTCGCATGTGGTGACGTGGGCCGACGGCACCGAGTTCGACCTCGGCGGCGACTGGACCCGCATCTCCATGTACGACTCGCTCTCCGAGAAGGCCGGGGTCGCGATCACCCCCGAGACCTCTCTCGACGAGCTCCAGGCACTCGCCGACAAGGAGGGCGTGGAGGTCAAGCTCCCCACCCACGGCAAGTACGTCGAGGAGCTGTGGGAGCACTTCGTGAAGGGCGACCTCGAGCGCCCCACGTTCGTCATGGACTTCCCCGTCGACACCTCGCCCCTCGTGCGCGACCACCGCAGCATCCCGGGCGTCGTCGAGAAGTGGGACCTCTATGTGCGCGGGTTCGAACTCGCCACCGGATATTCGGAGCTCGTCGACCCCGTCATCCAGCGTGAGCGCTTCGTCGAGCAGGCGAAGCTCGCGGCACGCGGCGACGACGAGGCGATGCGCCTCGACGAGGAGTTCCTCACGGCGATGGAGCACGGCATGCCCCCCATGGGCGGCATGGGCATGGGCATCGACCGCCTGCTCATGGCGATCACGGGCCTCGGCATCCGCGAGACGATCCTCTTCCCGCTCGTCAAGTAGCGGGCGGCCGCTCTCAGGCGGAGGCGATAGGGTTCCCGCATGGCCGATGACCAGCAGGGCAAGAAGCCCTCCGAGATCACGAATGCGCGCATCATGGTGTGGATCGTCGTCGCGGGAATCGGCATCTACCTGGTCGCCACCGGCATCGCCGGCATCATCGCGAAGGGCTGATCATGGACCGCAAGACCTCGCGCCTGGCCATGTACGGCGGGCTCATCCTGATGCTCGCGATCGTCGTGCTCGTCGTCGTCCTCAGCCCGCGCTGAGCCGAGCACTCTAGGCTGAGACCATGCCCACCGACTTCTGGGGAAACGCGATCTTCTCGGTGATCCCCACCATCGCCCTCGGGCTCGTGTTCTGGTTCATCATGCGCGCGATCATCCGCGCCGACCGCAACGAGCGCAAGATCTACGCGCAGATGGAAGCCGAGGAGCGCGCCCGCCGCGCAGCCCGTCGCGAAGCAGACGCGCCGTCGGCCGCCCGGAACAGCCGCTGACGCGTCAGAACGAGGTGCCCCGGATGCGGGCTGGTCGCCGCAGGCGGTGAATCCCTAAGCTTCGCCTCATGGGGGAGCAGCAGCGCATGTCCAGCGGGCTGCGGCGCGACTACGAGCTCGTCGCCCTGAGCCGCGCCAAGCGCGTGAGCGCACAGCCGGAGGCCCGTTCCGCGCTCGAGCGCCTCGTCAGCGCTGGGCTCGCGTCCGTCGAGGGCGATGCGATGACGCTCATCGATCCGGCCTCGGCCGATTTCCCACGGAGCGACCCCGAGTTCGACATCCTCCACGTCCTCTTCGCCTACTGGCTGCAGAGCGGCGGCGATGAGGCGGATGACGAGATCCTCTACGGGGAGCTCGGCTACTGGCAGCACTGGTGGAACGCCCTCCGCGAGCACCGGGAGCGGGAGCAGGGGCCCCTCCGGATGGACATGGTGGTCGCCGACGTGAGCGCCTTCGTCGATCGTCCGTGGCTCGACGAGTTCGACACGCGCATCCTCGGCTATGTCGTCGAGAACCAGCTCATCTCCGGTCGTGTGATCGTGCCCGCTGACACGCTGGGGTCGCCTGCCGAGGACCTCGTCGAGTTCGCGATCGGGCTGGGGTTCGAGGTGCGGGTGTTCCCCGCTCGGGTGCAGTTCGTCATCTACGACGGACAGAGCGTCGTGGTGCGTGATGGCGTCGAGAACGAGCTCGAGCGGCATCGGCGCTCCCGGCAGGCGGCGGTCGTCGCGCCGCTTGGCGAGCTGTTCGACTTCCAGTGGGCGGCGGCGATCCCATGGGGCGAACACCAGAAGGGGGCGGCCGGCATCCTGCAGCTGCTGGCTCAGGACTGGACCGATGAGCGCATCGCCCGCGCGCTCGGTGTCTCCACGCGCACCGTCAGTCGCCGCATCTCGCGGATGATGGATGCGGCGGGGGTGCAGTCGCGCTTCGCGCTCGGGATGCGCTTCGCGCGCTCGGATGCTCTCGAGCCCGCCCCGTAGGAGACGATCGCGAACGCCCCACAACGGGGGGTGTCCACTTTGCGCCACTCGCCGAGAGGCCCCGTGGCGCGCCGACATCATGGGCGGCATGACCCGACGTGATATCTCTGCCGGCAGGATCCTGTCGAGCGCGTTGGCGCTGCTTCCCCGGGCGCTGCCGCGCCTGCTGCTGATGTCGCTCCTCCTCATGGTGGTCGGCGCGCTGGTGCTCGCGGGCGCTGTGGCGATCGCCGCACCGGCCGCGCCTGCCGTGGTCGGCGCCATCGTGGACGGCTCGGCGACCGCGGTGCTCGCACTGTTCGGGGCGGGGCTGTGGTTCCTGGTGCCTGTCGTGGTCATGCTCCTCACGGGAATGCTGTACCTCGGGATGTCGACCTACATCGCCGACGCCCGGTACGCCGACGCTCACCTGAGGGTCGGCGATCCGTGGCTGCGTTCTCTCGCGCGCGCAGTGACCGTGCTGGCGACGCTGGCGGTGATCGTGACGGTGTTCCTCGTGCTCGTCGTCGCCGCGCCCCTCATCTCGGTGGCGGCGCTCGTGCTGGTCGTGGGGCCGTCCTCGTGGCGTGACCGTGCAGTGCCGCGGTTCGTGCGCGACCGGCGGGCTCTCGCGTGGCTGATCGTGCCGTTCGCGGCGGCTGTGCTCGCGGTGGTGCGCTGGAGTCTCGCGCCGACGATCTCCTTCGTCTCGCGCACGCAGGTGCGGCACGCTCTGCGCGCGAGCCGCGCACTCACCGCGGACGCGGTGCGCCCTGTCGGCGCCGCCGTCGTCATCGCAGTCCTCGGGTCCGCGATCCTCAACCAGGGAGCGGCTGTGCTCACGTCGCTCTCGGGGAGCGGGTGGGCCGAGATCGCGGTTCTCGTGGTGGTGTCGGCAGTTGTGGCGCCGATCCCCGCCTTCACCACCGTCGTGGCCTACCGGATGCTCGGGGGCGAGCCCTCAGACGCGCTGGTGGAGCGGGAGCTGGCGGTCCGCTCTCGTCGGCGCCTCCTGCCCTCGGCGCTCGGGGCAACGCTCGTGGTGACGCTCATGTCGCCGGTGAGCCCCGCCTCGGCGGCTCCGGTGCCGGAGGAGCCTGATCTGACACCGGCGGCGGTGCCGCTCACGGCGGCGGTCGAGCTCCACACCCCGCAGAACACCTTTGTCGTCTTCGGCGACGATGACACGGTCGTGAGAGGCCAGGTGGTCGGCGACCCTGCCGGCCCGGTTCCCTCCGGCTTCGTGCGCGTCGTCGGCATCTTCAACGGCGAGCAGCGGACGTTCGCGGATCCCGTCGCGGTCGACGGATCCGGATCGTACGAGTTCCCGCCAACCACCCTCCGCCCGCTGACCTCGAAGTACTGGGTCGAGTACCTGGGTGACGCCTCGTACGGGCCGGCTTCGTCGGCAGAGCGCGCCGTCACCGTGCAGAAGCGCTCGCTCAACGGGCTGCTCGAGAAAATCGCCCCGATCGGCGCCCCTCGGGTGGGCGACACCGTCACGTTCCGCTACACCGTCGACTGGGGATCGGTGCCCGGCGGGCCAGGGTCGCCGAGTGGAGATCCGGCCGACGACCCCGCCCGCACCCCCGATGCCGTGCCTGGCGCCCCCGTCGAAGGTGTCGTGGAGGTGTACGCGGGACCCGACTATGCCGTGATCGCGCAGGCTCCCGTCGTCGACGGGGTGGCCATCGTGCAGTTCGTGGTGGCCCAGCGCAGCATGCGGTACCTGGTGGCACTCGAATCGCCGCTCTATTTCTCGACCCCGGAGTCGAGCGAGAACGGGATCACGGCGAGCGCCGCCGCCGCCACCACGACGACGTTCACCGTTCAGCAGCTGGTCGCCTCGGGCGAGACCCTGCTCACTCAGGCTTCGGTGACCAGGCCGCCTGGCGTGAACCTCGTGGGGCATTTCGACTTCTATCAGGGCGACCTGACGTCGCGCGTCCTCGTCGCCACGCGCGATGTGCCTGCGAACGGCACGCTCGCCCAGTCGTTCTGCGTCGCCTCGGCGGGAAGCGGCGACTGCGCCGGCGCCACCGTGC
>JAEYUT010000075.1 GCA_023432305.1 Actinomycetes bacterium | reverse complement strand
CGACGCTGAGAAGCCTGCACTCGGAGCATCGCTCCCGTGCACCCCGTCCCTCGACGACCCGGCTGGGCCGGTGTCGCATTCCCCGCCGCCACGAGCGGCTCCCCCGCCGAACCCCTCACGAGGGGTCGACGTCGTCCCACCACCATGAAGGACACTGCACCACCATGAACAGGACCGTGACGGTCGAGCCCCGGCTCCCCGACACCGACAACCCCGCCACCGAGAACCCCGCGACGCACCTTCCGGTGCGCCGCCTGAGCATCCTGGATCGCGCGGCACTGCACCTCGGTGTGGCGCTCATCCGGTGGGGCCGCCGCCCCCACCGGGCCCTCGCCCGCTACGAGCGCCGCGCGAACGGCTACGAGCGTCGCCTGGCGATCGCGCATGAGGCCGCCATGCGGGACTACGAGACCGCCCGCACCCGCGCGTTCCTCGGCACCATCCGATGACACAGCAGGTCGGGTCGTCACCTCCGCAGCGAGGGGCGACCCGACCCGCGGCGCCCCAGGATCCCCCGGATGCGGCGCGTCCCCGGATCGGGCGTCGGTGCCTCGTGCGAAAGTCGAGACGTGCCAGTGGACTTCACCGCGATCGACTTCGAGACAGCGAACGGCTCCAGTGCGAGCGCCTGCTCGGTCGGTCTGGTGAAGGTCCGCGACGGGAAGGTCGTCGAGCGGGACAGCTGGCTCATCCAGCCACCGCCCGGCCACGACCACTTCGTCGAATGGAACACCCGCATCCACGGCATCCGCGCGGAGGACGTGCTCACGGCGATCACGTGGGCGGACCAGTTCCCGCACCTCATGGACTTCGCGGGCGACGACATCCTCGTCGCCCACAACGCCGGTTTCGACATCGGCGTGATCAAGGCGGCGTGCGCCGCCACCGAGCTCGAGGTGCCCACGCTGTCGTACATGTGCAGCCTGCAGCTCTCGCGGAAGACCTACACCCTCGACTCGTACCGCCTGCCGCTCGTGGCGGCCGCGGTGGGTTTCGCTGACTTCCCGCACCATGATGCGATCGCCGACGCCGAGGCGTGCGCCGCGATCATGATCGATGCCGCCCGTCGCCATGAAGCGGCCGATCTGCCGATGCTCAGCGAGCGCTCGGGGGTCCGGCTCGCGTCGCTCGCCCCCATCGCGGTCGCGATCGCCAGCTGACGCGGGTCGCCGAATGTGCTCGGCGACCCGCGTGAGCTCAGCCTGCCTGCTGCGTGTGGCGGCTGCGGCGTGCGAGCCAGGCCCCGCCGAGCAGCAGAGCGGCGGCGGCGGCGAGCAGCCCACTCGGCTGCACTCCGGTCTCCGCGAGTGCAGGGGCGGCAGCCGCCTCCTCTTCAACCGGCTCGGGGCCGAAGAAGAGCGCGAGAATCGTCGGGCATGCCGCCTCGAGCGTGGGAACACCGTGAACCACCGTGTCGTCGAGGTAGTCGGGAAGACCCATCGACACGAGCTCGGAGTCGCAGGTGTCGGAGTCGAACCAGCGCACACCCCAGAGTCGGTGCTCTGCATCGAAGTCGGCGACGTACATCGCGTTCTGCATACCGTCGTTATCCGGCTCCAGCGTCGTCGTCGGGTGGACACCGCTGTCCAGAATCCCGAAGTCGAACGAGAAGATCTCGTTCGCGAACGAGCCCCCGACGGCCGACGTGCCGGAGTGGGAGGCCAGGAACGCCCAGGTCGTCTCGAAACCGAAGCTCGCATCCACATCCACGCTCGACGTGATGCTCGCGTCGGCGGTGTCGATCACATGCATGTCGAAGTAGTTCGAGTATGCGAGAACCCGCAGAACTCCTGAGGTGTCGATGTCGATGTCGTTGCACCGGTATCCGTCGGTGACATCTCCCACGAGCGTCGCGGCAGCGGTCTCGAGATCGACGGAGAACAGCTGGTCGCAGTTGAACACCCAGGATTCGTTCGCGTCGGTGATCACGAACGCGCGCCCACTCACGGGGTCATAGTCGGCACCACGCACCTCTCCCGTGATACCGAGCGAACCGACCTCGGTGAGGGTTCCATCGGTCGCGACGGTGTAGAGCGTCTTCGGGGCGTTCTCTGGCCCTCCGATCACGTAGAGGACCTGCCCTTCTGGAATCTCGGGCAGGGCGCCGGCGGCGTGTGCAGAGGCGGTGCCGACGAGAACAGCGGCGGCGGCAAGGGCTGCGCCCGCGAGGGCGCGGTGAGTGTTTCGCATGTGGGATCTCCGGAGATCCACGCGTGCGAGGGGACGGCGACGGGTGTCGCCCTCGCGTGGGCGTCAACACGCTACCAGCGGATGTCATGTCACCAGGTACGGTGACAGGTCAGTCGCTCGCCCCCGGAAGCGGATGGATGAGCAGCTCTGCGCGCTCGCGCACGTACGCGATCAGCGGCGTGGGATCGGCCCCGCGCATCCACTGCACACCGAGCCGGTCGCCCTCCCCCACGAGCGGCGCGGTCGGCAGGTCGAGGTCGAGCGGATGCGCATCGACGATGATCGTCGTCCCCGCCCGAATGCCCGACTTCTGCGCCAGCAGGAACAGCTCGTTGCGGCGCAGCGCGATCGCCGAACGGTGATTCGGATGGGTGGGCTTCCTCACCGCGAGCACCTCGCCCGTCGCGAACAGCGCGCCGTCGGCGTCGAGACACACAGCGCCGAGGCGCCACACCTGCCCCGCAACCCGCATCCGCTCGCCGCGGAAGCGCCGCTTCACGATCTCGACGCGCGCCTCCGTCGGCACGGATGCCTCAGCCAGCTGCGCCGCGATGCGCGCGAGTTCGGTGCGGATGTCGGTCACAGGTCCTCCCGACGCGACGGTACCACCGCGTCCGACGACTCCCCGACACGCGGAAGGGGCACCCGCGAACGAGTGCCCCTACCGGTTCGAGAACCCGATCAGTTGGTCGGGAATCCGAGGTTGATGCCGCCGTGCGACGGGTCGAGCCAGCGGCTCGTGATCGCCTTCTGACGCGTGAAGAAGTGGATCGCGTCGGGACCGTACGCCTTCGTGTCGCCGAAGATGGAGTCCTTCCAGCCGCCGAACGAGTAGTAGCCGACGGGCACGGGGATCGGCACGTTGATGCCGACCATGCCGACCTCGACCTCGCGCTGGAAGCGGCGCGCTGCTCCGCCGTCGTTGGTGAAGATGGCGGTGCCGTTGCCGTAGCGGCCCGAGTTGATGAGGGCGAGGCCCTCGTCGTAGCTCGCGACGCGCACGATCGAGAGCACCGGCCCGAAGATCTCGTCGGTGTAGACCTTGGAGCTCGTGGGCACCTTGTCGACGAGGGTGGGGCCCAGCCAGAAGCCGTCGGCTGCGCCGTCGACCTCGATGCCGCGGCCGTCGACGACGATCTCGGCGCCATCCTGCTCGGCCACCTCGAGGTAGCCGGCGACCTTGTCGCGGTGCTCCTTCGTGATGAGCGGACCCATGTCGCAGTTGCGGGTGCCGTCGCCCACCTTGAGGGTCGACATGCGCTCGCTGATCTTGACGATGAGCTCATCGGCGACCGGCTCGACCGCGACGACGACCGAGATCGCCATGCAGCGCTCGCCCGCCGAGCCGAAGCCGGCGTTGACGGCCGAGTCGGCGACGAGGTCGAGGTCGGCGTCGGGCAGCACGAGCATGTGGTTCTTGGCGCCGCCGAGGGCCTGCACGCGCTTGCCGGAGGCGGTGCCGCGTTCATACACGTACTTGGCGATCGGGGTGGAGCCCACGAACGAGACGGATGCGATGTCCTGGTGATCGAGCAGAGCGTCGACCGACTCCTTGTCACCGTGCACGACGTTGAACACGCCGTCGGGGAGGCCAGCCTCCTTGAGCGCCTCCGCCATCCAGATCGCGGCAGTCGGGTCCTTCTCCGACGGCTTCAGGATCACGGCGTTGCCTGCGGCCAGCGCAATCGGGAAGAACCACATGGGAACCATGGCCGGGAAGTTGAAGGGGCTGATGACGGCGACGACGCCGAGCGGCTGGCGCACGGAGTACACGTCGACGCCCGTGGAGGCGTTCTCCGAGTACTCGCCCTTGAGCAGGTGCGGGATGCCGCACGCGAACTCCACGACCTCGAGGCCGCGCGCGATCTCGCCGAGCGCGTCCGAGATGACCTTGCCGTGCTCAGCCGTGAGGATCTCGGCGAGCTCGCCCTTGCGCTTGTTCAGGATCTCGCGGAAGTTGAAGAGCACAGCCTGGCGCTTGGCGAGGCTGGCGTCAGCCCACGCGGGGAAGGCGGCCTTCGCGACGGAGACGGCGTGGTCGACGTCACCGGTCGTGGCGAGGCGCACCTCCTTCTGCACGACGCCCTGCGCGGGGT
The DNA here is from genome assembly GCA_023432305.1 of Actinomycetes bacterium. Taxonomy (GTDB): domain Bacteria; phylum Actinomycetota; class Actinomycetes; order Actinomycetales; family Microbacteriaceae; genus Homoserinibacter. The sequence goes on along the minus strand of JAEYUT010000075.1, from coordinate 2,842 downwards.
TGTAGACGGGGGCGGTGCGGGAGGATGCGCCGGTGAATGCGGCGCCGCCGACCCAGTGGTCGAGGATCTCGGTCATGTGTGTTGCCTTTCGACGGATGATCTCACTCTCCCCCGCGCAGGCCGTGCAATCAAGCGCGAGTATCGCCCAGCTGATGTGCAGAAATGCACCTAGCCGGATGAGCGTTCGTCACCGTCCGATGAGCTCCGCGGCGCGGGACTGCGCTTCGTGCCTGAGCGCCCGGCAGACCTCGGCGACAGCCTCGGTGGCGGGCGATTCGCGGCGCACCACGAGCGTGTATTCGAGCCGCAGATCCACCTGATCGGGCAGCACAGGGACGAGCTGCGGATCACCCTGCGCCATGAACGAATGCAGAAGCCCCACCCCCGCTCCGGCCCTCACCGCGTCGAGCTGCGCGAACACGTTCGTGCAGCCGAATCCCACGTGCATCCCCTGCAGCAGAGAGCCGAGCTCGAGCTCCCGCACCGTCAGCAGCGCATCCACATAGAAGACCAGACCGTGAGCACTCAGATCGTCGAGCGAGCGGATGGGGTCGTGGCGCGCGAGGTACTCCGGCGAGGCGTAGAGCCGCAGAGCATAGGGCGCGAGCAGCTCGGCTGCGAGACGCGTGTTCGGCACCGAGCCGACCGTCACCGCGACGTCGAAGCCCGAGCCATGGGAGGTGAGCGGACGCGTCGCCGTCACCAGCTCGATCTGCAGATCGGGGTTCTCGGCGCGCACGCGAGCGAGCGCGGGCGCCACGAACTTCGCGCCGAAGCCGTCAGGCGCGAGCACGCGAACGGCGCCCCGGATGCGGGACGCCTGCTCCCCCGCCGCGGCCGCGAGCACATCCTCCACGACCTGGTCGAGCCCCGACGCCTTCGCGACGACCTCGCGGCCGACCGCGGTGAGCGTCCACCCGTCGGCCGCCCGATCGATGAGGCGAGCGCCGAGCGCGGTCTCGAGACGATCGATGCGGCGCCGGACCGTCGTGTGATCGACCTTCATCGCCGCGGCGGCGGAGACCAGACGCCCCGCGCGGGCGACCGCCACGAGGAAGCGCAGATCGTCGACGCTCACATTCGGGGCAGGTCTCATGTGCTTCACCCTACGGCGCGGGCGGCTGACCCTGTCGGGGGCCGGTGCGAGACTTCCCGCATGGACGCACTGCTTCCCCTGCTGATCGGCCTCGCGATCGGGGCCGCGCTCGCGACGATCGTGACGGCCGCCGTGGGGCGCGCTCGAGCTGCCACCGCGACCGCGGTCGCCGAGGCGCGGCTCGAGAGCATGCGCGAGCAGCTCGACTCGGCACGCGGCATGTACGCCGAGCTGCTGCAGCGCACCGAGGCAGAGGCCCGTCAGCGGGCCGCCGCGCTCACGGACGAGAATCGGGTCCTGCAGGCACTTGCCCCGGTGAGCGAATCGCTGGAGCAGATGCGCGCCAAGGTCGCCGAACTGGAAGGGCAGCGCAGCCGCCAGCACGGTGAGCTCGCCGAGCAGCTGCGCCATATCACGGCATCCGAGGAGCGCCTGCGCCAGACGGCCGAGAGCCTCGCCGGCGCATTGCGCAACAACGCCACGCGCGGAGTGTGGGGCGAGACCCAGCTGCGCGCCGTGGTCGAAGCGGCGGGGATGCTCGAGCATGTGAACTTCGACCTCCAGTCGAGCATCACAGTCGACGGCCGCACCGCCCGCCCCGACATGATCGTGCGCCTTCCCGGCGGCAAGAGCATCGCGGTCGACTCGAAGGTTCCGTTCTCGGCGTACCTCGAGGCGTCGGCGATCCCCGAGACCGCAGACGAAGCGGAGCGCGCCCGCCGCAGCGCCCTGCTCGCCCAGCATGTGAAAGCCGTTCGCGACCACGTGACCGCGCTCGGCGCACGTCGCTACTGGGACGGTCTCGATTCGAGCCCCGAGATGGTCGTCGCGTTCATCCCCAGCGAGTCGCTGCTGTCCGCGGCCCTCGAAGCCGACCCGACCATCATGCAGTTCGCGTTCGACCGCCACGTGGCGCTCGCCTCACCCGTGACCCTCTTCTCGGTGCTCAAGGCGGTCGCCGTCAGCTGGCGCCACGAGATCGTCACCCAGGAGGCGCGCACCCTGTTCGACGTGTCGCGCGAGCTCTACGGGCGCATCACGACGCTCGCCACCCACGTCGACAAGCTCGGCCGGTCGATCGAGCGCAGCGTGCGCGACTACAACGGGTTCGTGGGCTCGCTGGAGCGTCAGGTGCTTCCCTCTGCCCGCCGCCTCAGCCAGCTCGACGAGACGAAGGTGCTCGCCCCGGTTGCCGAACTCGACGCCGATGTGCGCCAGCTCGCCGCCTCCGAGCTCATCGACTCCCTCGAAGCCGACGCCACCCTCACCCGCTCAGGCGACTGACACGCGGCGCACCCGGCGGCGCACCACCAGGACCACCATGGTCGCCACCACCGCGGCGACGACGACGACGGCACCAGCGATCACCAGCCCGAGCGGCGGTCCTTCGCTCGGCACGGTCGCCGTGCCGCCGGGGGTGCCGGGGTCGGCGCGCAGCGCGATCCACGACGACACCCAGCTGAGCGCCGAGTTCCAGTTGATCGTCATCTCGTTGGTGGACCACGACTGGATGTCATCCAGGTAGCAGAGCTGCGCCGTGCAGCCGTCCGGCCACGCCTGCTTCGCCACCGGATCCTGGATGGCGCTGTTCGGCCCCCCTGAGATCGTGCCAGGCGCGATGGGCGGAAGCGAGACGTTCAGCGACGGCGCCATCCAGCGGTGGTGCTGGTTCTGTGCGTACGCGGTTCCGTAGCCGGTGATGTACGACATATCGACGCCGTTGCGACCCAGCAGGTAGTCCATCGC
>JAEYUT010000020.1 GCA_023432305.1 Actinomycetes bacterium | reverse complement strand
GTATGTGCCCGATGACGCGATCCCGCGCGACCCCGAGGTGCGCCTGCACGACCCCGCGATGGCGCTCTACGGGGGAGCGGACGGCCTCGACCTGGTGCGCGCGCTGTCGCGGCGCGCGCTCGCGCTGCTGCACGCGGGCGGTTCGCTCGTCATCGAGCACGGCGAACTGCAGGGGGCCGAGATCCGCGCGCTCCTCGACGCCGACGGCTGGCGTGCCACCGCCACCCACCGCGACCTCCTCGGCCGCGACCGAGCGACCACCGCCATCCGCTGACGCCCAGCGCCTCGCCCGGCATGATCGGTCATTCAGGCGCGCGCTCCTAAGATGGGTACGCCATGGCGATCTACGACACGAGTGTGCCCGACCAGCTGATGACGGGAATGCGTCTCGCGCGCGGCGCGATCGGGCGCGGCGAGCTCGTCGTCATCCCCACCGACACCGTCTACGGTGTCGCCGCCGACGCGTTCTCGCCCGAAGCCGTGCAGCGCCTCCTCGACGCGAAGGGCCGCGACCGCACCGCGCCGCCGCCCGTCCTCGTGCCCGGTATGCCGACCCTCGACGCCCTCGCGGACGTCGTTCCGGATGAGGTGCGCGCGCTCGTCACCGAGTTCTGGCCCGGAGGCCTCACCGTCATCCTGCGCGCCCGCGCCATGCTCGACTGGGATCTCGGCGACACCCGCGGCACCGTCGCGCTCCGGATGCCGAGCGACCCCATCGCACTCGAACTGCTCGCCGAGACCGGCCCCCTCGCTGTCTCGAGCGCCAACCGCACCGGCGAGCCCGCCGCGATGACCGCCGCGGAAGCAGAGGCCATGCTCGGCGATTCGGTTGCCGTCTACCTCGAAGCAGGCCCCGCGGGGGAGGCGTACCCCGACGCCGAGGCGCACCAGGGCTCCACGATCGTCGACGCGACCAACCTCGAGCACCCCGACGGCAAGCTCCGCATCGTCCGCCACGGCGTGATCCCGCGTGACGAGATCATCCGCGTCGTGGGGGCAGAGAGATGCGAATAGTCTTCTACCTCGCGGCTGCAGGCGTCGCCGGCATCGTCTCGTTCGCGCTGTCGCTCGTCATCTGGAAGCTGTCGCACCGCTACCGGCTCTACCCGAAGATCCGCGAACGCGACGTGCACACCCGCCCCACCCCGCGACTCGGGGGAGTGGCGATGTACTTCGGGGTCGTCGCCGCCTTCGGCGTCGGATCGCTCATCCCCGAGCTCGGCCTCGTCTACTCGCAGCCCGCCCACATCTGGGGTCTGCTGGGCGCGGCGACCATGATCGTGCTCATCGGCGTCGCCGACGACATCTGGGATCTCGACTGGCTCACCAAGCTCGTCGGGCAGATCCTCGCCGCGACGCTGCTCGCGTGGTCGGGCATCCAGTTCCTGTCATTCCCGCTGCCGGGCGCCGTGGTGACGCTCGCCACGTGGCAGTCGCTTGCGATCACCGTGTTCACGATCGTGCTGCTCATGAACGCCCTGAACTTCATCGACGGCCTCGACGGTCTCGTCGCCGGCGTCGCGATCATCGCCAACGGCGTGTTCTCGGTCTACATCTTCATCATCTCCGACGGGCCCGCGCGTCAGAGCGAGTACTTCAGCCTCGCCCAGCTCATCTCCGCCGTCCTCATCGGCGCCTGTCTCGGCTTCCTGCCGCTCAACTGGCACCGAGCACGGCTCTTCATGGGCGACGCCGGAGCGCTCCTCGTCGGGCTCATGATGGCCGCCTCGACGATCGCCGTCACCGGCCAGATCGATCCGCAGGCCCTCGATGAGACGGTCGGCAGCCCGCGGCAGTTCCTTCCCGCGTTCATCCCGCTGCTGATCCTCATCATCCCGCTGCTCGACTTCGCCCTCGCTGTCATCCGACGCCTGCGCGCGGGGCAGTCCCCGTTCGCCGCCGACCGCAAGCACCTGCATCATCGCCTGCTCGACATGGGGCACTCGCACCTCGTCTCCGTGCTCGTGCTCTACGCATGGACAGCTGTGGTGTCGGTCGGCGTGCTGCTGTTCCTGTTCCTCGACACGTGGTGGGCCGCCCTCGGAACCCTTCTCGGGCTCGCTGCGTGCACCATCATCACGTTCGCCCCCCTCGGGCGCCCCAGAGCCGATGAGATCGAGTCCGCGGCCGCCGACGAGCCGGACCACCTGGCCGATCTGCACCCCCAGAAGGAGACGCACGCATGAGCGCGCCCGCCGACAACCCGATCCTCACCACCTCGCTGCGCTGGGGCGGGATGTTCGCCCTCGCGGTGGCCGTCCTCGGCTCCGGCATCGGCATCCTCGTCGCCGGCATGCCGGGCCTCTGGGCGGCGCTGCTCGCCACCGGACTCGCCGCGATCTTCCTCGGCCTCACTGCCGGCAGCATGATCCTCGCCAGCCGCCTCACCCCGAACGACCCCACCAGCCCCGTCTACTTCGGCATCGTGCTCGGCGTCTTCGGCCTCAAGCTCATCGTGTTCTTCATCCTCGCCATCTGGCTGCGCACCCAGACCTGGCTCGACCCCTTCGTCTTCCTCGGAACGGTCATCGTGTTCGTCCTCGGATCGCTCGTCATCGACGCTCTCGCCTTCCAGCGCGCACGGGTTCCGTATGCCGATGTCCCCCTCCCGGGAGACGAAGAAACTGAGGATCCGCGCCGGTAAGGGCGTCCTCACCCGCCTCTGCGGCCTGTTAGGCTGGAGGCATTCCCTTCGATCGTCGTGTGTTCGCACGCCCCGAGCCTTGGAGTAAGCGCTGCTAGCTTCTGCCCTCACCCCCATTGTTCGGTTCGCTGATGACAACGGCGGATTCCACGGACCGTCGCTGAGCGACTTCGTCCCGCCGGCCGTTCTCTTCGCGGGCACGCCGTTCGAGATGAACCGCATCATGATCCTCCGTGTGGTCATCACCGTGCTGCTCATCGTGTGGCTGCTCATCGCCACCCGCAACATGCGGATCGTTCCCACGCGCGCCCAGGCCGCGACGGAGTTCATCCTCGGGTTCGTCCGCAACAACATCGTCATCGAGACCCTCGGCGAGAAGGACGGCAAGCGCTTCATGGCGCCGCTGATGACGATCTTCCTCATCACGCTCGCCCTGAATCTCACCGGAATCATCCCCGGCATCAACATCGCGGGCACCAGCGTCATCGGTCTGCCGATCGTGCTCGCGATCGTGTCCTACGTGATGTTCGTCTACGCGGGCATCCGCAAGCACGGAGGCGGCTTCTTCAAGACCGCGCTCTTCCCCGCAGGCGTGCCGTGGCCGCTCTACATCGTCGTCACGCCGATCGAGCTGATCTCCACCTTCATCCTCCGCCCCGTGACGCTCGCTCTTCGTCTTCTGATGAACATGGTCGCGGGCCACATGCTGCTCGTGCTGTGCTTCTCGGCCACGCAGTTCTTCTTCTTCACGGTGCTCGCCGACGGCAACTTCCTCGGCCTGCTCGGAGTGGGAACGCTCGCCTTCGGCGCGGCATTCACCCTCTTCGAGCTGCTCGTCGCGGCACTGCAGGCTTACGTCTTCACCTTCCTCGCAGCCGTCTACATCCAGCTCGCGCTGGCTGACGAGCACTGACCCTCGGCACCCGCCGGAAACCGAACCACACAAGAAAAGGAAACCTCTCGTGATTGTTGGATACCTCGCTCCTCTCGCCTTCGGTCTCGCCTCGATCGGCTCGGCCATCGGCGTGGGTCTCGTCGTCGGCAAGACCATCGAGTCGGTTGCTCGCCAGCCCGAGCTCCAGGGCCGCCTGACGGGTCTGATGTTCCTCGGCATCGCGTTCACCGAGGCGCTCGCCTTCATCGCGATCGCGGTCGGCTTCATCCCGTTCACCGCCCCCGCCGTCTGAGCACCCCCACCTAGCTAAGGAGGTCGGGATGCTGCCCGCATTCCTCGACGTACGCATGGCAGAGGATGTCAATCCTCTTCTGCCGGCGGACTACGACATCATCTGGTCGTCGGTCATCTTCGTCGCCCTGCTCATCGTCGTCGCGTTCTTCGTCGTCCCGCGTCTGAACAAGGCGCTCGACGCCCGCGCTGAGGCGATCGAAGGCGGCCTGAAGAAGGCCGAGGAGGCCCAGGCCGCTGCGGCTGCCGCTCGCGACGAGTACAACGCTCAGCTCGCCGAAGCGCGCGCTGAGGCTGCTCGGATCCGCGAGCAGGCCCGCGCCGACGGGCAGGCGATCATCGCCGAGCTCAAGGAGCAGGCGCAGGCCGAGGCGAACCGCATCGCGGCCACCGCCCAGGCGCAGATCGAGGCCGAGCGCTCCGCCGCTCTCGTCTCGCTTCGCGCCGAGGTCGGCACCCTCGCCCTGGACCTCGCGTCGGGTGTCATCGGCGAGTCGCTCGCCGACGACAAGAAGTCGGCCGCTCTCGTCGACCGCTTCCTCGCCGACCTCGAGGCCGACGAGAAGGCGAAGGCGGGAAAGTAGATGGGTTCGGCGTCACGCGTTGCCCTCGCAGCCGCCACGCAGCAGCTGGCGGCCGCGAAGGGTGTGAGCCTCGCCACGGGTGAGCAGCTTCTCTCCGCGGGTCGTGCGGTCGAGTCGTCGGCGCAGCTGCGCTCGACGCTCGCCGACCCCGCGGTGGAGCCCGCTCGCAAGTCGGCGCTCCTCGCGAGCATCTTCGGCTCGCTCGACACGGCCGCTCTCGGCCTTCTGTCGGGCATCGTCGAGTCGCGCTGGTCGGACGCCGGTGAGCTCGTCGACGGCATCGAGGAGATCGGCATCCGCGCCATCGCCCTCGCCGCCGGTCCGAACGCAGGCATCGAGAACGAGCTGTTCGGCTTCGGCCGCGCGGTCTCGAGCGACAACGAGCTCGAGCTCGCCGTCGGCAGCAAGCTCGGCTCGCCCGAGGCCAAGGC
>JAEYUT010000308.1 GCA_023432305.1 Actinomycetes bacterium | reverse complement strand
CACCTCGCCCGTGACGGCCGACGCGACCCACATGACGATCGACTCGCGCAGCATGAGCGACTGCGGGTCGAGCCAGCGGCCCTCGTACATGAGGCGTCCGAGGCGGCGGCCCCCCGCGTGATAGTTCGCGATGGTGTCCTCGTTGTGGATGCCGTTGAGCAGGCGCTCGTAGGCGATGTGCAGCAGCGCCATGCCGGGCGCCTCGTAGATGCCGCGCGACTTCGCCTCGATGATGCGGTTCTCGATCTGGTCGGACGCGCCCAGGCCGTGGCGGCCTCCGATCGCGTTCGCCTCGAGGACGAGCGCGACGGCGTCGGCGTACTCGACGCCGTTGATGGCGACGGGGCGACCCGCCTCGAAGCGCACCGAGACGACCTCGGTCGCGACCTCGACGTCATCGCGCCAGGCGGCGACGCCCATGATCGGCTCGACGATGTCGAGCCCGGTCGACAGTTCCTCGAGGTTCTTGGCCTCGTGGGTGGCGCCCCAGATGTTGGCGTCGGTGGAGTACGCCTTCTCGGTCGCATCGCGGTACGGGAAGCCGTGGGCGACGAGCCATTCGCTCATCTCCTTGCGGCCGCCGAGCTCCGTCACGAAGTCGGCGTCGAGCCACGGCTTGTAGATGCGCAGGCGCGGGTTCGCCATGAGCCCGTAGCGGTAGAACCGCTCGATGTCGTTGCCCTTGTACGTGGAGCCGTCACCCCAGATCTCGACGCCGTCCTCCTTCATCGCGCGGACGAGCATGGTGCCCGTCACGGCGCGCCCGAGAGGCGTCGTGTTGAAGTAGGTCTTGCCGCCGGAGCGGATGTGGAAGGCGCCGCACTGCAGGGCGACGAGGCCCTCCTCCACGAGCGCCGACTTGGCGTCGACGAGGCGCGCGATCTCGGCGCCGTACTCGAGCGCGCGAGCGGGCACCGAGTCGATGTCGGGCTCGTCGTACTGGCCGATGTCGGCGGTGTAGGTGCAGGGGATGGCGCCCTTGTCGCGCATCCACGCGACTGCACACGAGGTGTCGAGGCCACCGGAGAACGCGATGCCGACGCGCTCGCCGACGGGAAGAGAGCTCAAGACCTTGGTCACCCCTCTAGCCTACGGGTCGCGCGGGTGTGCTCCTGCGCATGGCGCCTGCTGCGGATGTCTCCCGAAAAAGCCTCACCCCTCGCTAGCATGAGGGCATGGTCGACCAGCGGCGCACGCCCGGTTCGCAGACGTCCCTGCGGGAGGCGAATCGCGGACGCATCGTCGATGCCATCAAGCGCCACGGGGGTCTCACCCAGGTCGAGCTCGCGGCGGCGACAGGTCTGTCCCCCGCGACCGTGTCGAACATCGTCAAGGAGCTCTCCGAGCAGGGTGTCCTGAGCACCTCCAAGTCGATGCGCTCCGGGCGCCGCGCCCAGTACGTCACCCTCGCCCACGCCTCGGGTCTGGTCTGCGGCGTCCACTTCTCGCAGCGGCAGCTGCGCATCGCGCTCGCCGACGCGGCGATGACGGTGCTCACCGAGCATGAGATGCCGCTTGCGCGCGACCACCGCTCCGACAACGAGATCCGGCGTGTGGGCCTTCTGCTCGCCGACATGCTCGACTCCGTCTCGGCCGATCGCGATGAGCTGCTCGCGGTGGGCGTCGCGATGTCGGCGCCCATGGATGCGGCGAGCGGCATGGTCGCTCGGCCCGGGATCCTGCGGGGCTGGGAGGGCGTCGCGATCGCGGACTCGATCGAGCGGGCCCTGCGCGTGCCCGTCTTCGTCGACAACGCCTCCAACCTCTCGGCCTCCGCCGAGCATCAGCAGGGGGCGCTGCGCGGAAACGACGACGCCATGTTCGTCGAGGTGAGCGACGGCATCGGCTCCGGCATCCTCATCGGGGGGCGCCTTCTGCGGGGTGCGTCCGGCAGCGCGGGCGAGCTCGGACACACCGTGATCGTCGAGAACGGTCCGCCGTGCCGCTGCGGAAACCTGGGTTGCCTCGAGGCGATCGCCGGAGGTGACGCGATCCTCGACGAGCTGCGCGCCCGCATGCCCGGCCTGAAGCTCGGGGACGTCATCGTGCGCGCCATGTCGGGCGACGATGCATGCGTGCGCGCGATCGCCGATGCGGGTTCGCATGTGGGCGTCGCCGCCGCCAATGCCGCCGCCATGTACGACCCGTCTCGCATCGTGATCGGCGGGCAGCTCGCTCGCGCCGGGGAGCTGTTCCTCGGCCCCATCCGGCAGGTCGTCGATCGCTCCCTCGCGACGCGTCTGGCACCGCCGCCGGAGATCGTGGCGGGGCAGCTGGGAGTCCGCGCAGGCCTCGTCGGCGCCATGTCCCTTGCGGTGGAGCGGATGAGCGTGTTCCCCGTCGCCGGCAGTCCGGAGATCCGCGCGGTCATCGGGTGACGCCGTGAAGCCCCCCACCTCGGCGCTCCTGTGCGCCTTCGCCGCCGCACTCAGCCTGAGCCTGGTCGGATGCGCCAATGCGGTGTCGCCGAACGCGCCGAGCGATCCGACCACCGCCAAGATCGGTCTGCTGCTGCCGGATTCCGTGACCGCGCGCTATGAGGCAGGCGACCGACCCTACTTCGAGGAACGCGTCGGCGAGCTG
>JAEYUT010000299.1 GCA_023432305.1 Actinomycetes bacterium | reverse complement strand
CGCCTCGATCGAGTTCTCCGGCGAGAAGATCCTCATGAAGGCGAACTCCGAGGACCGCGTGAAGGCGGTGCTCGACGTCTTCGAGCAGAAGCTCATCAAGCGCGGCGTCTCGCTGCGTTCGCTCGACGCGGGCGACCCGTTCCCCTCCGGCAAGGAGTACCGCATCGAGGCGAAGATCAAGGAGGGCATCTCAAGCGAGGATGCCAAGAAGATCTCCAAGATCATCCGCGATGAGGGCCCGAAGGGCGTGAAGTCGCAGATCCAGGGCGACGAGCTGCGTGTGCAGTCGAAGAGCCGCGACGACCTCCAGGCTGTCATCGCCCTGCTCAAGGGCAAGGATCTGGATGTCGCGCTCCAGTTCATCAACTTCCGCTGACTCTCACGGTCGGACCGACGGCTCGCGCCTCCGGGTGCGGGCCGTCTGTCGTGACGTGGGCGCTCGCGCCTCCGGACGGCGGGCGACGACTGCTGACAGACTGTGACCGTGTCGAGTGAGCTGACTGCGTGGCTGAGCCTCGCGATCATCGTCCTGCTCGTCGCCGTCGACCTCGCCATCCGCATCGCCGCGCTCATCATCGTGCCCCGCAATCGACGTCCGCAGACGGCGATGGCGTGGCTGCTGGCGATCTTCTTCATCCCGTACGCGGGGCTGGTGTTCTTCCTGATCTTCGGCAGCGCCCGGCTCCCCCGGCGGCGTCGCCGCAAGCAGCGCGAGATCGACGAGTACATCCGCGACGCCACCGAGGGCTCGGTGCTCGTTCACGATGAGGATGCCTGGCCCGACTGGCTGCCGGCGATCACCGAGCTCAACCGGAGCCTCACGGCGATGCCGATGGCAAGCGGCAACAGCGCGCAGATGTGGCACGACAACCAGGAGGCGCTCGATGCGATGATCGCGGACATCCGCGCCGCGCGTCGCATCGTGAACGTGGAGTTCTACATCCTGTCGCTCGATGACACCACGGAGCCGTTCTTCGACGCCCTCGCGGAGGTGCGTGCACGCGGCGTGAAGGTGCGGGTGCTGCTGGATCACCTGGGCAACATCCAGTACCCCGGGTACCGCCGCACGAAGAAGCGCCTGGACGAGATCGGCGTGGAATGGCACCTCATGCTGCCGTTCCTGCCGCTGCGTCGGCGGCTGCGTCGCCCCGACCTGCGCAACCACCGCAAGCTCGTCATCATCGACGGAGAGATCGCCTACACCGGCTCGCTCAACATCATCGAAGAGCCGTACCAGAAGCGGAAGAACCACCGGCGCGGGCTCCGCTGGAAGGACTACTGGGCGCGCTTCGAGGGTCCCGTCGTCGCCGCACTCGACGCGATCTTCGCGACCGACTGGTACTCCGAGACGGATGAGCTCATCGTGCGCGAGGTGGAGTCCGCGATGCGCCCCGGCACGGGCGATCTCGACTGCCAGGTGGTGCCGAGCGGACCCGGGTTCCCCGGCGAGAACAACCTGCGACTGCTGAACTCGCTCGTGTACTCCGCAAAGCAGCGGATCGTGCTCGTGAGCCCGTATTTCGTGCCGGATGACTCGATGCTGTACGCGGTGACCACGGCGGCGCAGTCGGGTGTCGATGTGGAGCTGTTCGTCTCCGAGATCGGCGACCAGTTCTTCGTCTACCACGCGCAGCGCAGCTACTACGAGCAGCTGCTGAAGGCGGGGGTGAAGATCTACCTCTATCCCGCGCCGACGGTGCTGCATGCCAAGCACATGACCTTCGACGGGGAGGTCGCGGTCATCGGCTCCAGCAACATGGACATGCGCTCCTTCACGCTCAACATGGAGGTCTCGGTGCTGGTGCACGGAGATTCGTTCCTCGCGCAGCTGAAGGAGATCGAGGACGAGTACCGCGCCGTGAGCCGTCCGCTCTCGCTCGAGGAGTGGGAGAAGCGCCCCGCCCGCATCGCCATCCTCGACAACGTGCTGCGCCTCACCGCCGCCCTGCAGTAGGCGGCATCACCCGACGACGTCGACTGTCGTCCGCTCGTCGCCGTGCACGAACTCGACCTGCTCGGGGATCTCGTCGACGTCGACCTGGAAGATCGCCGGCACCAGATCGTTGGTGCAGATCTCCTGATCGGCGGGCATGCCGATCGTCACCACGAGCAGCTCGCCCTCCGTGTCGAGGTGCGTCGGGGTGGGCGGGCAGGTCGAGCTGCCCGCCATGCCCACATGCAGGTCGCCGTCGACGACGAACGCCCACGGACCGTAGGGCTCCTGCACGGTCGCATCATCCGGGATCGGGACGTCGACCTTCGTGCCGACGCCGCTGGAGGCGCATCCGATCAGCGCGACGGCGAGCGCCGCCGCGACACTCCCAGCGCGGAGTGCGCGACTCATGCGACCAGTGTCACACCTCGTCGCGGCTGACCGCCACCATCTCCTCGCGGGGAACCACCTTGATGCGCGCGCGACCCTCGGCCTGGCCGAGTGCGATCTCGTGCTCGTCGAGGCGGTGCCATCCGTCGAGGTCGGTGTACTTCACACCGCGATCGTCGAGCATGCGCACCACCGCCGCCTCGTCGGGCTCGGCGGGGGTCCACCACGACGCCTGGCCGTTGACAAGGTGCGAGATGGTCTCCATCGCATCCGACTTGGTGTGGCCGATGAGTCCCACCGGGCCGCGCTTGATCCAGCCGGTGGTGTACACCCCGGGCACGATGTCGTTGTGCTTGTCGAGCACCTGACCTTCGTGGTTCGGGATCACACCGTGCTTCTTGTCGAACGGGATGCCGTCCAGCGGCGAGCCGAAGTATCCGATCGCGCGGTACACCGCCTGCACGGGGATCTCGCGGATCTCGCCCGTGCCGCGCACACCGCCCTCGCCGTCCGGCTCGGTGCGCTCGTAGCGGTACCCGGTGACCTTGCCGTCTTCGCCGAGGATCTCGACGGGCTTGGCGTAGAAGTGCAGGTGCAGGCGACGCGACGCCTGGCCGACTTCGCGCTGGCGCCACTGCGAGAGCACCTTGTCGATCACGAAGACCTGCTTGTTCGACTCGATGGCGGCCTTCGAGGCGGCGTCGTAGTCGAAGTCCTCGTCGTAGACGATCATGTCGACGTCGCGCAGCTCGCCGAGCTCGCGCAACTCGAGCGGGGTGAACTTCACCTGCATGGGGCCGCGGCGGCCGAACACGTGGACGTCGGTGACGGGCGAGGACTTCAGGCCCTCGTACACGTTCGCTGGGATCTCCGTGGGAAGCAGATCCTCGGGGTGCTTAACGAGCATCCGCGCCACGTCGAGCGCGACGTTGCCGTTGCCGAGAACCGCGATCGACTGCGCCTCGAGCGGCCACTCGCGCGGCACGTCCGGGTGCCCGTCGAACCAGCTCACGAAGTCGGCGGCGCCGTAGCTGCCGTCCAGCTCGACACCGGGGATGTCGAGCTCGGCGTCGCGCACCGCGCCGGTCGCGAAGATGACCGCGTGGTAGTGGCGCTTGAGGTCCTCGAGTGTGATGTCGGTGCCGTAGCGCACGTTGCCGAAGATGCGGATGTCACCCCGGTCGAGCACGTCGCGCAGCGCGTTGATGATGCCCTTGATGCGCGGGTGGTCGGGTGCCACGCCGTAGCGGACGAGGCCGTAGGGCGCGGGAAGCTGATCGAACAGGTCGATCGAGACCTCGAAGGCGCGCTCGTGCTTGAGCAGGATGTCGGCGGCGTAGATGCCGGCGGGTCCGGCGCCCACGATGGCGAGACGGAGCTTCATGGGGAGGTCCTTCCTGGGCGCGCGTGCGCCGGGGGTGGGTCAGGCGGATCGCTGGACGATCGCCTCGGCGAAACGAGTGAGGGCCTTCTTGACGGGACCTTGGGGTAGCGGCTCGAGTGCGGCGATCGCCTCATCCGACCAGCGGCGGGCTTCGGCGAGCGTCTCGGCGGTCACCGGGTGCTCGCGCAGTTCGCGCACGGCTGCGGTGAACAGCGCGGGGTCGGCCTCGGGTGCGGATGCGAGCTCGAGCCGCTCGAGGAGCGCGGCGGCCGCCTCATCCGTCTCGGCGAGACGGCGCAGGTACAGCAGCGGCAGCGTCGGAACGCCAGCACGCAGGTCGGTGCCGGCGGACTTGCCGGTCTCCTCGATCGCCGAGGAGAGGTCGATGACGTCGTCGACGAGCTGGAAGGCGACGCCGATCCGCTCGCCGTAGAGCTCGACGGGGGTGCGGTACTCCTCGGGCGCGTTCGAGAAGATGACGCCCGTGATGGCGGCTGCCGCGATGAGCGATCCGGTCTTGTCTGCCAGCACGCCGAGGTAGTGCTCGATGGGGTCGTCGCCGTCCTTCGGGCCGACCGTCTCGTGCAGCTGGCCGAGGCAGAGCCGCTCGAACACGTCGGCCTGGAGGGTGAGGGCGCGCTCCCCGAGGCTCGCGATGAGCTTCGAGCCGCGGGCGAACATGAGGTCGCCGGTGAGGATCGCAACCGAGTTGCCCCACACCGTCTGCGCGCTCGGCACCCCGCGGCGCATGTGGGCGTCGTCCATCACATCGTCGTGGTAGAGCGAGGCGACGTGGGTGATCTCGATGGCCTGCGCGGCCGTGATGACGTCGGCGTTGATGCCCTCGCCGAGCTGAGCCGTGAGCAGCGCGAGCACGGGGCGCACGCGCTTCCCGCCGGCGTCCATGAGGTAGCGGCTGGTGGCATCCGCGATGTCGTCGGCGAACGTCAGCTGCGCGGAGAGTCCCGCTTCGACCTTCTCGAGGCCGTCCTCGATGGCGCGGGCGAAGCTGCGCTCCTCACTGGAGGCGAACAGCGTCTCGCCGAGGCCCAGTGTGGCGCTGAGCGTGCGTCGGCGGGTGATCGAGGAGGTCGAGGTCACGGGGGTGTGTGTCCTGGTTCAGGTGGAGGGCTTGCGGGTCGCGCGCCGACGGGCGGCCGACGCCCGCACAGCGGGGTCGATCGGCTTCCGGCCGCGATGGAGCGCCACAACGCCACCGGTGAGGTTGCGGTGGGCGACGCGAGTGAAGCCGACACCGCGGATCCACTTGCTGAGGGTCGCCTGGTCGGGCCACTGCTGGATCGACTCGACGAGGTAGGTGTAGGCGGCGGGGTTGGAGCTGGCGAGCTTCGCCACGAGCGGCATCGCGATCTTCAGGTACGCCTCGTATCCGGTGCGCATCACGATGTTGGTGGGGTGCGAGAACTCGCAGATGACGAGGCGGCCACCGGGCTTGAGCACCCGGTACATCTCGCTCAGGGCGACGAGCGGACGGTTGACGTTGCGCAGTCCGAAGCTGATGGTGACGGCGTCGAACTCCTCGTCGCCGAAGGGCAGGCGCTCGGCGTCGGCTTCGATGAACTCGATGCCCGGCTGGCGGCGGCGGCCCTCCTCGATCATGC
>JAEYUT010000289.1 GCA_023432305.1 Actinomycetes bacterium | reverse complement strand
TGGCCGCGCTCCCCGGCGTGGTGGAGGCAGTGGACGGCCGTGCACCCGTGCTCCTGGATTCGGGCGTGCGCTCCGGGGCCGACGTGGTCCGCGCGCTCGCGCTCGGAGCGACCGCGGTGGGACTCGGCCGCGCGTGGGTCTACGGACTTGCGATCGCGGGCGAGGAGGGAGCGCGGGCGGTGCTCGCGAACATCCTCGCGGAGACCGACCTCACCCTCGGACTTTCGGGTCACGCCTCGATCGGCGAGCTCTCGCCCGACATCCTCACGCGGGACTGACCTCCCGCGGCCCGATCACGCTCTCGTCGCGGCGACCCACGCCTCGAGCTTCGCCGCCGCCGCTCCGTCATCGATGACGGCCGCCGCGGAGGCGAGCCGGTCGCGGAAGCGGGCGCGGATGTCTTCGTCGAAGAGGGCCGGATTCCGGGCGAGATCCCACGACACGAGGCCGGCGGCCGCGTTGAGCAGGACGATGTCGCGCACCGGACCGGGCTCGCCCGCGAACACGCGGCGCACGATCTCGGCGTTGTGCGCGGCGTCCCCGCCGCGCAGGTCGTCGATCGAGGCGCGCCTGATCCCGAAGTCCGCCGGGTCGATGTCGTGCTCCTTCACATCTCCGCGCGACACCTCCCAGACGTGGCTGTGCCCCGTGGTGGTGAGCTCGTCGAGCCCGTCGTCGCCGCGGAACACGAGGGCCGTCGCGCCGCGCGTCTGGAAGACGCCGACGAACAGCGGCACCTTGTCGAGATTGGCGACACCCACCGCCGAGGCCTCCGGACGTGCCGGGTTGCACAGCGGACCCAGGAAGTTGAACACCGTTGGGATGCCGAGCTGAGCGCGCACCGGGGCGGCGTTCTTGAATCCCGAGTGGAAGAGCGCGGCGAACGCGAAGGTGATGCCGACCTCGTCCAGAACCTCAGCGACGCGCCCCGGTTCGATCGTCAGGTCCACGCCGAGTGCCGAGAGCACATCCGAGGCGCCGGATGTCGAACTCACCGCGCGGTTCCCGTGCTTGATGACCTTCGCACCCGCAGCCGCAGCGACCACCGACGACATGGTGGAGACGTTGACCGTGCCGAAGCGGTCGCCTCCCGTCCCGACGATGTCGAGCACCATTGGGTCCACATCCAACGGCGTCGCGCTCGCGAGGATCGCATCGCGGAAGCCCACGATCTCGTCGACCGTCTCGCCCTTCGAGCGCAGGGCGACCACGAATGCGGCGAGCTGTGCCTCCGTCGCCCTGCCCTCCATCACCTGGCGCATCGCCCACTCCGCCTCGGAGATCGAGAGGTCTCCTCCGGCGAGCAGTTCGGTCAGAATCGAGGGCCAGGCGAGGTCAGTGGGCATGCGGACGATGCTACCGACACAGCCGCGCGCCGAAGTCGAGGGTCACACGGGTCCGCCACGCCAGCCGGGATGGATTCGCCCGAGGCGAAATCGGGACATAATGGACGGGTGACCACTACCTCTGTTGCCAACGCGCCGAGCACCGCGGTCATCAACCGGCCGAACACCGTGTCTGTGGGCACGATCGTCTGGTTGGGATCCGAGGTCATGTTCTTCGCGGGCCTCTTCGCGGTGTACTTCACCCTTCGATCGACCTCTCAAGGACTCTGGGAGGAGCAGGGCGCGAACCTCAACGTCTGGTTCTCGCTCGCGATCACGATCGTCCTGGTGGCTTCGAGCTTCACCGCCCAGTTCGGCGTGTTCGCCGCTGAGCGCATGCAGCCGCGCCGCACCGGCGGTCCGTGGGATCTGCGCAAGTGGGGCACCGTCGAGTGGTTCCTGCTGAGCTTCGTCCTCGGCGCGATCTTCGTGATCGGCCAAGTCTACGAGTACGCGCTCCTCGTCAGCCACGGCGTCGGCTTCTCGTCGGACGCGTTCGGCTCGGTCTTCTACTTCGCAACCGGCTTCCACGGTCTGCACGTGACCGGCGGTCTCATCGCGTTCCTCCTCGTCATCGGCCGCATCTTCGCGGTGAAGAAGTTCACGCACAAGGAAGCGACCAGCGCGATCGTCGTGTCCTACTACTGGCACTTCGTCGACGTCGTCTGGATCGCCCTGTTCTTCGTCATCTACGTCCTCAAATAGCCCGAGATCGGACTCCTGCAGAATCATGGCGACTTCCGCTTCCACACCCCGTAACCGTCGTACTGGTCGGCGTTCGCCGATCGCCTCGGCTGCGCTGCTCATGATCGGCCTCCTCGCGACCGGCGGCATCTACGCCGCCGCCACGTCGGCGACGTCAGCCGACGCCGCATCGCAGTCGCAACTCGAAACCATCACCGAGCAGGGCGAGAAGCTCTTCATCGCCAACTGCGCCACCTGCCACGGTCCTCTCGCCGAGGGCACCGAAGACGGCCCGAGCCTCGTCGGCGTCGGCGCTGCGTCGGTCGACTTCCAGGTCGGCACGGGCCGCATGCCCATGGCCGCTCAGGGACCGCAGGCCGAAGGAAAGCCCGTCCAGTTCACGGACGAGCAGATCCACGCGCTCGCCACCTGGGTCGCCACCCTCGCCCCCGGGCCGGCAGTCCCCACCGAGAGCGAGCTCGTCGGCGACGACATCGCGCGCGGCGGTGAGCTCTACCGCATCAACTGCGCCATGTGCCACAACGTGGCCGGCGCCGGCGGTGCGCTGACGGAGGGCAAGTTCGCTCCGGCGCTCATGGGCGTCGAGTCCAAGCACATCTACGAGGCCATGCTCACCGGCCCGCAGAACATGCCCGTGTTCAACAACGCGAACATCTCCCCCGCCGACAAGGCGAACATCATCTCCTACCTCAAGCACATCGAGGATGAGGGCTCCCCCGGCGGATTCGGTCTCGGCAACCTCGGTCCCGTCTCCGAGGGTCTGTTCGTCTGGATCTTCGTCGTCGGCGGACTCGTCGGAATCACCGTCTGGCTCACTGCGAAGTCGAACTGATACGCGTGAGTACTGAATCACAGGAAGGGACATCC
>JAEYUT010000283.1 GCA_023432305.1 Actinomycetes bacterium | reverse complement strand
CTCGGCGAGCTCTTCCCGCAGGCGGGTGGCATCGCGTGGTGCCGCGATGCGGATGCCGGGGACGACCTGCAGGATCGCGAGATCCCACATGCCGTGGTGGCTGGGGCCGTCGGGGCCGGTCACGCCGGCGCGGTCGAGCACGAACGTGACGCCCGCCTTGTGCAGCGCCACATCCATGAGCACCTGATCGAAGGCGCGGTTGATGAAGGTCGCGTACACGGCGACCACGGGGTGGAGCCCTCCGAACGCGAGCCCAGCGGCGCTCGTGGTGGCGTGCTGCTCCGCGATGCCGACGTCGAAGACGCGCTCGGGGTAGCGCTCGGCGAACTTGTGGAGCCC
Organism: Actinomycetes bacterium; assembly: GCA_023432305.1. Lineage (GTDB taxonomy): Bacteria > Actinomycetota > Actinomycetes > Actinomycetales > Microbacteriaceae > Homoserinibacter. The sequence goes on along the minus strand of JAEYUT010000283.1, from coordinate 4,245 downwards.
TGTCGGGCGCAGCATCGCCGCAGTGATGCCGACGAGCTTGGGGTTGCGGTCGGCGAGTGCGACCACTTCGTCCGCGAACACGGACGTCCACGACGGGCGGCTCGACGATTCGAGCGGCTCGCCGGTCTCGGGGTCGATCTGCCCGACGGCGTGGAACTGGTCGGCGACATCCGCGATCGCCGGCTGGTAGCCGCGGCCCTTCTGGGTCATCACATGGACGATGACGGGTGCGCCGTAGTCCTTCGCCTGTCCCAGTGCTTCTTCGAGCGAGCCCAGATCGTGTCCGTCGATGGGTCCGAGGTACTTGATGTCGAGGTTCGAGTACAGCGCGTCGGTGTTCGAGAACCGCGAGAGGAAACCGTGGATGGCGCCCCGTGTGCCCCGGTAGAAGGCACGTCCGGGCTTGCCGAGATGGTTGAAGAACGCCCGGCTCGTGGCGTAGAGCGAGCGGTACGCGCGACGGGTGCGCACGTTGTTGAGGAAGCGCGCCATGCCGCCGATGGTGGGCGCGTACGAGCGCCCGTTGTCGTTGACGATGAGCACGAGGCGACGGGAGTTGTCGTCGCTGATGTTGTTGAGGGCCTCCCACGTCATGCCGCCCGTGAGGGCTCCGTCGCCGACGACGGCGACGACCGTGCGGTCGTCCTGGCCCGTCATCTCGAACGCGCGCGAGATGCCGTCGGCCCAGCTGAGGGAGCTGGAGGCGTGAGAGCTCTCGACGATGTCGTGCACCGACTCCGAGCGCTGCGGGTAGCCCGCGAGCCCCCCACGGCTGCGCAGGTCGGTGAAGTCCTTGCGGCCGGTGAGGATCTTGTGCACGTAGCTCTGGTGGCCCGTGTCGAAGACGATCGCATCCTTCGGCGAGTCGAAGACGCGGTGGATGGCGAGCGTCAGCTCGACCACTCCGAGATTGGGCCCCAGGTGGCCGCCGGTCTTCGAGACCTCGCGAACGAGGAACTCTCGGATCTCGGCGGCCAGCTGGGTGAGCTCGTCGCGGCTCAGACGATCTAGGTCACGGGGTCCGTCGATCGAGTCCAGTACAGCCATATTCGGAGCCTAGGCCCGCTCTCTTTGATTCCGCTGTCAGACGAGGCTGCGCAGCACGTACTGCAGGATGCCGCCGTTGCGGTAGTAGTCCGCCTCGCCGGGGGTGTCGATGCGCACGACGGCGTCGAACTCGATCGTCTGCTTGCCCTCGGGCGAGAACTCGCTCGGCTCGGCCGTCACGCGGACGGTCTTCGGAGTGACGCCCTCGTTGAGCTTCTCGAGGCCCGTGATCGAGACGATCTCGGTGCCATCCAGGCCCAGCGACTCCCAGCTCTCGCCGGCGGGGAACTGCAGCGGGACGACGCCCATGCCGATGAGGTTCGAGCGGTGGATGCGCTCGAAGCTCTCGGTGATCACGGCCTTGACGCCGAGGAGGCTGGTGCCCTTCGCCGCCCAGTCGCGCGACGATCCGGAGCCGTACTCCTTGCCGCCGAAGATGACGAGCGGGGTGCCGGCCGCCTGGTAGTTCATGCAGGCGTCGTAGATGAACGACTGCGGGCCGCCCTCCTGCGTGAAGTCGCGGGTGTAGCCGCCCTCGACGATCGCACCGTCGTTGACCGCGCTCACGAGCATGTTCTTGAGGCGGATGTTGGCGAACGTTCCGCGGATCATGACCTCGTGGTTGCCGCGGCGCGAGCCGTAGGAGTTGAAGTCCTTGCGCTCGACGCCGTGCTCCTCGAGGTACTGAGCAGCCGGGGTGCCGGGCTTGATGTTGCCCGCAGGGCTGATGTGGTCGGTCGTGACCGAGTCGCCGAGGGTCGCCATGACGCGCGCGCCGGTGATGTCGGAGACGGGCGTGAGCTCGAGCGACATGCCGTCGAAGTACGGCGCCTTGCGCACGTAGGTCGAGTTCTCGTCCCACTCGAAGATCGGACCGGTCGGGGTGGGCAGGCTCGTCCAGCGCTCGTCGCCGTCGAAGACGGTGGCGTACTGCTTGATGAACTGCTCGCGCGAGATCGACGAGTCGATGATCTCCTGGACCTCTTCCGGCGAGGGCCAGATGTCCTTCAGGGACACGTCGTTGCCGTCCGCGTCCTTTCCGAGCGGGTCGACCTCGAAGTCGAAGTTCATCGACCCGGCGAGGGCGTAGGCGACGACGAGCGGCGGCGACGCGAGGTAGTTCATCTTCACGTCGGGGCTGATGCGGCCCTCGAAGTTGCGGTTGCCGGAGAGCACCGCGGTGACGGCGAGGTCGTGGGAGTTGATCGCCTCGGAGACCTCTTCGATGAGCGGACCCGAGTTGCCGATGCAGATGGTGCAGCCGTAGCCGACGGTGTAGAAGCCGACCGCCTCGAGCGCCTTGTCGAGTCCGGACTTCTCGTAGTAGTCGGTGACGACCTTCGAGCCCGGGCCGAGCGTGGTCTTGACCCACGGCTTGCGCTTGAGGCCCTTCTCGACCGCCTTCTGCGCGAGGAGCCCCGCGGCGATCATGACCGACGGGTTGGAGGTGTTGGTGCACGAGGTGATCGCCGCGAGCGTCACCGCGCCGTTGTCGAGCACGTACTGCTCGCCCTCGGGGGTGGTGACGGGGACGGGCTTGGACCACTCCGCAGCGGGTGCGCCCGAGTTGATGTGGACGTCGCGGGTCTCCTCATCCTCGTCGCCAGGAACAGCGCCGGGGTCGGATGCGGGGAACGAGTGCTTGCCCTCGAGGTCGACGATGTCGTGGCTCGTCGAGGGGGTCGCGTAGTTGACGATGTCCTTCGCGAACTGGGCCTTCGACTCCGAGAGGAGGATGCGGTCCTGCGGGCGCTTCGGGCCGGCGATCGACGGGACCACGGTCGAGAGGTCGAGCTCCATGTACTCGCTGAAGACGAGCTCGCGCGACGGGTCGTGCCAGAGCTTCTGCTCCTTGGCGTAGGCCTCGACGAGGGCGACGGTCTGCTCGTCGCGACCGGTGAGGCGCAGGTAGTCGAGGGTGACGTCGTCGATCGGGAACATGGCGGCGGTCGAGCCGAACTCGGGGCTCATGTTTCCGATGGTGGCGCGGTTCGCGAGCGGCACCTGGGCGACGCCCTCGCCGTAGAACTCGACGAACTTGCCGACCACGCCGTGCTTGCGGAGCATGTCGGTGATCGTGAGCACGACGTCCGTCGCGGTCACGCCCGCGGGGATCTCGCCGCTCAGCTTGAAGCCGACCACACGCGGGATGAGCATGGAGACCGGCTGGCCCAGCATGGCCGCCTCGGCTTCGATGCCGCCGACGCCCCAGCCGAGCACGCCGAGGCCGTTGACCATCGTGGTGTGCGAGTCGGTGCCGACGCAGGTGTCGGGGTAGGCGCGGAGCACGCCGTCGACGGTGCGGTCGTAGATGACCTTGGCGAGGTGCTCGATGTTGACCTGGTGCACGATGCCTGTGCCGGGAGGAACGACCTTGAAGTCCTGGAACGCCGTCTGGCCCCAGCGCAGGAACTGGTAGCGCTCCCCGTTGCGCTCGTACTCGATCTCGACGTTGCGCTCGAGGGCGTTCTCGGTGCCGAAGAGATCGGCGATGACGGAGTGGTCGATGACCATCTCGGCGGGCGAGAGCGGGTTGATCTTGTCGGGGTCGCCGCCCAGGGCCGTGACGGCCTCGCGCATCGTGGCGAGGTCGACGATGCAGGGCACACCGGTGAAGTCCTGCATCACGACGCGCGCGGGCGTGAACTGGATCTCGGTGTCGGGCTCGGCGTCAGGGTCCCACGAGCCGAGGGCCGTGATCTGCTCGCGCGTGACGTTCGCGCCGTCCTCGGTGCGAAGCAGGTTCTCGAGCAGCACCTTGAGGCTGAAGGGGAGCTTGTCATAGCCCGCGACCTTGTCGATGCGGAAGATCTCGTAGTCGGTGCTGCCGACCGTCAGGGTGCTCTTGGCACCGAAGCTGTCAACCGTGGACACGTGGGTCTCCTTCGTCGGCGGCGGAGCGCGGCGCACTGGCGCGCAATCCCCATCTTTCCCCCGCTGTGCGGTCGTCGCTAGTGAGGTTCACCTAACCAGCACAGGTGGGCGATTTATCTTGATATCAAGATAAATGTATCACTCCGCGGGCGTCTCCGAGCCCTGCGGCGCGCGGGGATAGAGCGCCCGCACGACGAGCCAGGTCACCGCGATCAGGGGGGCGAACAGGGGCAGGCCCATGATGAGCTTGAGTGTGCCGAGCGCGGTCACATCGCCCGCGAAATACAGCGGGACCTGGACGATGAGTCGCGCCGCGAACAGCCC
>JAEYUT010000261.1 GCA_023432305.1 Actinomycetes bacterium | reverse complement strand
CGCGAGAACCCGCTCTTGATGTAGAAGCGCTGCGCGCGCTCGTTGAGCTGGTTGACGCCGAGCCAGATGCTCGCAGCACCGCGCTCGCGCGCCGTGTCGAGAGCGGCTCCCATGAGCGCACCGGCGACGCCTGCGCCGTGATGCGCGGGATGCACGTAGCACTTCGAGAGCTCGACCGTGGGGCGCTCGCTCACCGCCGCTGCGACGTCGGCATCGGTCGGCTCTCCCGCGACGAGCAGCACGTAGCCCACGAGAGCGTCGGCGTCGGACGCGACGAGCACGTCGCGAGCAGGATCGTCGAGGGCGCGCGCGAAATGGGATGCGGTGAGGTTCGACTCGATGAACGCGGCGGCAGCCTCCGCGGTGACATGCGGGGGGCAGGCGAGGGGGAACGTCAGCGCGGCGAGTTCGGCCAGAGCCGGAACGTCGGCGGCGGCTGCCGGGCGCACGAGAGTCACCCGCCCAGAATAGCGAGACAGGCCCGGCGACGCGTTTCGTTGCGCGCGGGCCGCGAACCATCGGAATCCGTTGCGCAAACGGTCGATGACCACTGCATCCGTTGCGCGCGGCGCGCTTCTCCGCTTGAATGGTGCTGACCTTGGGAGTCTTGAGATGTCACCGCACGACACCGTATTCGAACGCTATCCCGCGCCGGCCTCCGTCATCGCGCACTCGCTGAAGGACGCCCGGCAGTCCCCGTTCTGGCTCGACGAGCTGGGTGACAGCCCCGACCACCCAGCCCTCGCGGGCGACACCACCACCGACCTCGTGATCGTCGGCGGCGGGTTCACCGGACTCTGGACGGCGGTCCGCTCCAAGCAGCGCGACCCCGAGCGCCGCGTCGTGCTGCTCGAAGCCAAGCGCCTCGGATGGGCGCAGTCGGGACGCAACGGCGGCTTCGTTGAAGCGAGCATCACCCACGGCGAGGAGAACGGCCGCAGCCGCTGGCCCGACGAGTACGAGCAGCTCGCGCGGCTCGGCATGGAGAACCTCGACGCGATGGAGCAGACCATCCTCGAGCACTCCCTCGACGTGCAGTGGGAGCGCACGGGCGAGCTCGACGTCGCCACCGAACCCCATCAGGTCGCGTGGCTCGACGGCACCCGCCCCGCCGACGGCGACTCGGACGTCGTGCTCTTCGACCGCGACGAGGTGCAGGCCCAGATCCACTCGCCCACCTACCTCGCGGGCACGTGGCGCAGACGCGAAGTCGCTCTCGTGCACCCCGGCCGCCTCGTGCGCGAACTCGCGCGCCTCGCCACCGAACTCGGCGTCGAGATCCACGAGAACTCGCCCGTGCGCCGCCTCGACGACTCCGCATCCGGCGTGCGCGTCATCACCGACGGCGGTTCCGTCACCGGCTCCCATGTGGCGCTCGGCACGAGCGTCTACCCGTCGCTTCTGAAGCGCAACCGCCTCATGACCGTGCCGGTGTACGACTACGTGCTCATGACCGAGCCGCTCGGCCCCGGGCAGCTCGCCTCGATCGGCTGGGAGGGGCGTCAGGGCATCGGCGACCTCGCCAACCAGTTCCACTACTACCGCCGCACCGCCGACGACCGGATCCTGTTCGGCGGCTACGACGCGATCTACCACTACGGCGGACGCGTGCGCGCGAAGTACGAGGATCGCCCCGAGAGCTTCGAGAAGCTCGCGTCGCACTTCTTCACCACCTTCCCGCAGCTCGAAGGCCTGCGCTTCAGCCACAAGTGGGCGGGCGCGATCGACACGAGCACCCAGTTCTGCGCCTTCTTCGGCACCGCCCGCAAGGGGCGCATCGCCTACGCCGCCGGCTTCACCGGACTCGGTGTGGGCGCCACCCGCTTCGCCGCCGACACGATGCTCGACCTGATCGATGGGGAACCCACCGAGCGCACCGAGCTCGAGATGGTGCGAAAGCGCCCACTGCCGTTCCCTCCGGAGCCGGCGGCATCCATGGGCATCAACGCGACCAGATGGTCGCTCGACCGGGCCGACCACACGGAAGGCCGACGCAACATACTGCTGCGCACATTGGATGCGCTCGGATTGGGGTTCGATTCGTGAATTCTGGAGTTGTCTTCGCAGCCCTCGAGGCGGAGATCCCGCACGAGGCCGTCGAGGGAGATGAGCTCGTCTCCGGCTCGCCGACGATCGGCTACCTCGACATCGGCACGACCGTCGACGGGGCCGACGTGGGCGTGTGGGAGATCACCCCCGGCGTCGTGCGCGACGTCGAAGAGGAGGAGATCTTCGTCGTGCTGAAGGGCCACGCGACGATCGAGTTCGCCGACGGACGCCCCGCGATCGACATCACGGCCGGATCCGTCGTGCGCCTCGACGGCGGCATGGGAACGACGTGGACGGTGCACGAGACGCTGCGCAAGATCTACGTGCTGCCGCCCTCGGCGGAGTGAGCTCCGCCTCCTGACATCGCTCCGGCGGCCGCCTTCGGGTGGCCGCCGGTTCGTCGTTCAGCGGCCGAGACGGGCGAGCGCGGCGCGCTGGTGCAGCATGGCGACGAGCGCGACCACCAGGAGACCCCCCGACGCGACGGCGACGGATGCGAACACCGCGCCCGGACCGGTCGCCTCCGCGATCGCACCGACGGTCGCGACCGTGACACCCTGACCGATCGTGACCGCGCTCGACAGCATCGCCATCGTCGTCGCGAGCCGGCCCGGCGGCGCCACGTGCGCCCCGATCGTGAACATCGTGACGAGCGCGGCACCCACAGCCGCCCCGACGATCACGAAGACCACGATGATGACGGGGAGCTGGGGAGCAGCCCACAGCACGAGACCCGCACCCAGCATCACCGCGGCGGCGAGCACCCACCGGGTGTGGAGCGCGAATCCTGCGGGGAGCCTCCCCACCGTGATCGCGGCGACCGCAGAGGTCGCCCCCATCACGCCGTAGACGAGGCCCGTGCTCTCACCGAGGCCCACGGCATCCATGACGGCGGTGAGTGACGCGAGCGTCGAGCCGAAGAACGAGCCCATGAAGAGCATGCCGGCGACCGGCAGAAGAACGGCGAGAGCCACGAGCGAGCGACGCGGTGCGACGCCATCCTCCGCAGAGCCAGCCCCCGGATGCACCGCCCGCACCGTCCAGTGCAGACCGAACGCCGTGCCGAACACCAGCACCACGGACGCCGCCACGATGAGGGGCGCCGCGGGTGAGATCGCGGTCGCGAGCACCCCCACGAGCACTGGCCCGCCGACGAAGGTGATCTCCTCGACCATCGATTCGTAGCCGAGGGCCGTCGCCACCCCTCGCCCGCCCCGACGGGTGTCCTCGGCGAGCAGAGCGAGCCAGCGTGCCCGTGCATACGCTGCGATCGGAGGCAGCGACGCTCCCGCGAGCAGCGTGAGCACGAGGACGACACCGAATGCCGCGCCGCCGTACACCGCCGCCACGATCGCCACGAGGAGCCCCGCGTGCACGACCGAGGCGGCGACCAGCAC
>JAEYUT010000250.1 GCA_023432305.1 Actinomycetes bacterium | reverse complement strand
GCACACATCCGACGCGCGTCGGCCCTCAGGCCCGCAGGTCGTCGTGACGACGACGTTCGCCGAGCCCGTGCGCGAAGCCGAGCCCGTCTACGCGGAGCCCGTGCACGCCGAGGCCCAGACCCCCGTCCAGCCGGTCGAGCCGACACGCCCCGCACAGCCCGCAGCACAGCCCGCGCAGCCCGCCGCCGCACCTGCCGCCGCGAAGACCGCCACCGCGCCCGCCGCGGACGAGTCCGGCGCTCCCGCCAAGCCCGCCGCACAGGCGAAGACCGCCACCGGTCCCGCAGCGCTCCCCGCCGGCACCGAGAACGCTCCCGAGCTCGGCTGGGCAGGTGCCGCCCTCACACTCCACTCCGTGCAGAGCGCACGTGTGCCCATGGTCATCGAGCTCGAGATCGTCGGACACCCGACGATGATCGTCGACACCCGCTACCAGGCCTTCTCGTGGCCGCTGCGGCTCGACCTGTTCCCCGAGAACCCGCTCGGCGTGCGCGTGTCGGTCGACCTCGTGGAAGCCCTCGGCGAGCCCGCCTTCGAGCTGCCCGGCGAGGCGCTCGACGCTCTGCTGTGGAAGATCGGCACCATCGCCTTCCCGACACGCCTCGCACCGTGGCTCAACCCGACCGACGTGTACCGTCTTCAGCGCTGGCCCAACCTCACGACGCTCAACCCCGACATGGACCAGATGCGTCAGGCGGCCATGCTCTCCAACGGCATCTTCTCCGTCGAGCAGCTCGCCGAGTTCTCCGGGCGCTCCGTCGAGACGACCCGCTCGCTCATCAACGCCCTCAGCCTCATGAACGCGCTCGAGATCATGCCCGCCGAGAAGAGCGTCCAGTACGAGACCCCCGCCCCCGTGAAGGCCGACAACGACAAGAGCCTCTTCGGGCGCCTGCGCCGCCGACTGGGGCTGCGGTAGCCATGGCCGAGCACGTCATCCTCTTCGCCGGACCCATGGGCGCCGGGAAGACCACCGCCATCCGCACGCTCAGCGAGATCGAGATCGTCTCCACCGAGGCCGAGAACACCGATCGCGCCACCGCCGACAAGGACACCACCACCGTCGCCCTCGACTATGGCGAGATCACCGTCGGCGAAGACGACAAGGTGCGCATGTACGGCGTGCCCGGTCAGAACCGCTTCGACTTCATGTGGTCGATTCTGCAGGAGCGGGCGATGGGGCTCATCATCCTCGTCAACGCCGACGCACCCGAACCGCACGTCCTCGTGGGCGACCACCTCGGCGCGTTCGCGGACCTCGCGCGCCGCGGCGGCCTCGTGATCGGGGTCACCCGCGCCGACGTCGGGCAGAAGGGGCTCGTCGAGAAGCTGCACGGCATCGCCGAGGCGCTCCTGCCTGAACGGGCGACCCCCGTCTTCGAGGTGGATGCACGCGACGAGCAGCAGATGACGACGCTCCTCATGGCGCTCATCGCCGACATCGAAGCCCGCGCGACCGTCTCCGGAGCCGTGCGATGAGCGAGGCGCTTCCCGCGCACCGCGATCCCCACATCATCGCCGAATCCACGCGCGCACTCGTGACGCTCAACGAGCTCACCCCGGCGCTGCGCGTGGCGATCCTGCTCACCGACGACGGATTCGAGATCGCGCGCTATCCCGAGTCCGAGACGACCGAGCAGCGGCTGCCCAGCATGGCGAGCTCGCTGCAGGCACTCAGCGACGCCGTGGTCCGCGAGCTGACGCTCGGCACATCGCGCTTCTCCCTCATCGAGGCGGCCGAGGGCCGCGTCATCATGCGCCGCATCCCCGGCCACCCCATCGGCTTCGCCGCCGTGTTCGGCGAAGAGGAGGCCGTCGGTCAGGCGATCTCCCTCTCGCGACGCGTCGTGGACGACCTCCTCGCCGCGCTCGAACCCCCGCAGTAGACCCGCACCGTCAGGAACACCATGTCGCCGTACGCAGCCTCACTCGCCGACCTCATCGCGATCGACGGCGCGCTCGGCGCCGCCGTCGTCGACACCGAGACGGGCATGGTGCTCGCGCACACCGGCGACGGGATCGACCTCGACTCGGCATCCGCCGCGACGACCGAGATCGTGCGCGCCCAGGGCCGTGCGCTGCGCACCCTCGCCGTGACCGACACGATCGACGACATCCTCGTGACGCTCACCACCCAGCACCACCTCATCCGGCCGCTGCGCGCCACCCCCAACCACTTCCTCTACCTCGTGCTCGACCGCGCCCGCGCGCACCTGCCGCTCGCGCGCATCCGGCTCCAGGACATCGACGCGCAGCTGTCCTCCTGAGCGCTCGCCGCTCAGAGAGCCCACGGCCGACGTCGATAGGCTGACCGCATGGAAGCCCTGAACGCCTGGTGGGAGAGCCTCGGCCCGTGGTCGGTCGCCTTCGATGTGCTCTTCATCATCATCGGCTCGTTCCTGGCCTGGGTCGTGCTGCAGTTCGTCATCCGCCGGGTGGTGCACTCCGTCGTGCACGGTGTGAAGCGCACGCAGGGCGTCGACGACACCCAGGCGCTCACCGCCACCCCGCTCGCCGCGGTGCGCGTCGTGCAGCGCACCCGCACGCTCGGCGGGGTGCTCTCGAGCGTCATCACGACGATCATCGTCATCGTCGCGGCACTGCTGATCATCACGAAGCTCGCACCCGATGCCGCGGGCGCGTTCTCGCTCATCACCGCCGCGATCGGCGCCGGGCTCGGCTTCGGCGCGCAGAACATCGTCAAGGACGTGCTCAACGGGCTCTTCATGGTCATCGAAGACCAGCTGGGCGTCGGCGACGTGGTCGACCTCGGCCCCGCGACGGGCGTCGTCGAAGCGGTCGGCATCCGCATCACCGACATCCGCGACGTCAACGGCACCCTCTGGCATGTGCGCAACGGCGAGATCCTGCGCGTGGGCAACCTCTCGCAGGGCTGGGCGCGGGCCATCATCGACCTCGCGGTGCCGTACGACGTCGACATCGACGAGGCGCAGAAGATCATCCTCGACACCGCCGTCGGACTCGCCTCCGAGCCGAAGTGGCGGCGCGTCATCGTGGAGCGGCCTGAGGTGTGGGGCATCGAGTCGGTGTCCTCCGATGCGATCGTGATCCGTCTCGTCGTGAAGACCCGCACGAGCGCCAAGGACGAGGTCGCGCGCGAGCTGCGTGCGCGCCTCAAGCGCGCCCTCGACGCCCAGGGCATCCGCCTGCCGTCGCTCAACTCGGTCGTGCTGACCGGCTTCGAGGGCGCAGGGTCCATCCTCGGCCACCGTCCGCCGAAGACCACCCCGCTTCCCGTGCAGCCGTCACGGCGATCGCGCTTCCTGCGCGCCCCGAGATCCTCCCAGAACCCGCCCGCGGGAGACGCCCCATGAACCTGCAGCTGCGGATGGGCGAAGGCGGCGACGTCGTCGGGCGGAGCTTCTGGCAGGAGGTCGGCGGTCGCGCGACCTTCGAGAAGCTCGTGCGGCGGTTCTACGAGGGCGTGCGCACCGACGAGCTCCTGTGGCCGATGTACCCGGAGGACGACCTCGAGGGCGCGATCCAGCGCCTCACCGGGTTCCTCGAGCAGTACTGGGGCGGCCCGACCACGTACAGTCAGGAGCGCGGCCACCCGCGCCTGCGCATGCGGCACGCCCCCTTCCCCGTCACGTTCGAGGCCCGCGACCGGTGGCTCGCGCACATGCGCGCTGCCGTCGACGAGCTCGAGCTCAGCCCCCTGCACGAGAACATGCTGTGGGACTACCTGGAGCGTGCCGCGCACGCCATGGTCAACAGCGCCGGATAGGCTGGACGCGAGACGTGGTCACATGACCGAATCGGCCGGATGTCGGTTCGCACACGCAACGGGGGAGCCATGACGGACCGGGCTGACGCCATCATCATCGGGGCCGGACTCTCGGGTCTGGTCACCGCAGCCGAGCTCGTCGAAGCCGGCAAGCGCGTCGTCATCCTCGACCAGGAGTCCGAGGCCAGCATGGGCGGCCAGGCATGGTGGTCGTTCGGCGGGCTCTTCCTCGTCGACTCGGCCGAGCAGCGCCTCATGGGTGTGCGCGACTCACACGATCTGGCTCGCCAGGACTGGCTCGGCAGCGCCGAGTTCGACCGTCCCGAAGACGACTGGGCGCGCGAATGGGCTGAGGCCTACGTCGCATTCGCCGCGGGTGAGAAGCGCGCCTGGCTCAAGGAGAAGGGCGTCTCGTTCTTCCCTGTCGTCGGCTGGGCGGAGCGCGGCGGCTACACCGCGACCGGTCACGGCAACTCCGTTCCCCGCTTCCACATCACGTGGGGCACGGGCCCCGGCCTTCTCGAGCCGTTCATCAGGACGGTCCGCGACGGAGTCGAGCGCGGCCTCGTCGAGCTGCGCTTCCGTCACCGTGTCGACGCGCTCCTCACGAAGGGCCGCAAGGTCGTCGGGGCCGCCGGAGCGATTCTCGCCCCCGATGCGGCGGAACGCGGCGAGCCCACCAACCGCGACGAGGTCGGCTCGTTCGAGGTGCACGCCGGCGCAATCGTCATCGCCTCGGGCGGCATCGGAGGCAACCACGACCTGGTGCGCGAGTTCTGGCCCGAGTGGCTCGGCAGCGCCCCGGAGAAGATGCTCTCGGGCGTGCCCGCGCACGTCGACGGCCGCATGCTCCGCATTGCCGAAACGGCGAAGGCGCGCCTCGTCAACCGCGACCGCATGTGGCACTACGTCGAGGGGATCGAGAACCACTCCCCCGTGTGGCCGCTCCACGGCATCCGCATCCTGCCGGGGCCCTCGAGCATGTGGTTCGACGCCACCGGCAAGCGCCTTCCCGTGCCGCTCTTCCCCGGCTTCGACACGCTCGGCACTCTCGAGTACCTGCGCGAGACCGGCTACGACCACTCGTGGTTCATCCTCGACCAGTCCATCATCGAGAAGGAGTTCGCGCTCTCCGGGAGCGAGCAGAACCCCGACCTCACGGGCAAGAGCGTCCGGGAGCTGCTGCGCCAGCGTCTCGGCAAGGGCGCCACCGACGCCGTGGAGGCCTTCAAGGAGAAGGGTGCGGACTTCGTGGTCGCCGACACGCTCGATGAGCTGTTCGCGGGCATGCGTCGCCTTGCTCGCGAGGTCGAGCTCGACACCGTGCAGATCCGCCAGGAGCTCGAGGCGCGCGACCGCGAGATGAGCAACGCCTTCGCGAAGGACGCCCAGGTGACCGCACTGCGCGGTGCCCGCAGCTACCGCGGCGACAAGCTCATCCGCGTGGCGAAGCCGCACCGCATCCTCGACGAGAAGCACCGCCCGCTCATCGCCGTGAAGCTGCACGTGCTGACCCGCAAGTCTCTCGGCGGCATCCAGACCGACCTGTCGTCACGCGCGCTCGATGAGAAGGGCAAGCCCATCCCCGGCCTCTTCGCGGTGGGTGAGGCCGCCGGCTTCGGCGGCGGCGGCGTGCACGGCTACCGGTCGCTCGAAGGCACCTTCCTCGGCGGCTGCCTGTTCACGGGCCGCCAGGCAGGTCGCGCGATCGTCGCCGCCCTGTAGGCTCCGCCGTCAGACGGCGCGCCATGCGGCGCACCGTCATCGGGCGAACGTGGTGCGCGGTGCGCTCAGGCGCCGCGCTGCACGGGCAGACCGGATTCGATCCACGCCGTGATGCCGCCGTCGACGTTGATCGCGTCGTAGCCGGCCTGCTCGAGGTAGGCGGTGGCCTGCGCGCTGCGTCCGCCCGCGTGGCACATGACGTAGACGGGGCGATCCGCGGGGACCTCGTCGAGGCGGGCGACGAGCTCGCCGAGCGGGATGAGGGCGGCGCCCTCGACGTGAGCCGAGGCCCACTCCTCGGGCTGGCGCACGTCGAGCAGCAGGTGCTCTCCGAGGTCGGCTGCCGCGTAGTCGGCGGGGGTGATGCTGTTCATCGGACGGTCTCCTTCTGGATGGTCGTGAATTCGGCGCGCTGGGCCGCGCGCCAGGTCAGGTAGCCGCCGTCGAGGTTCGCGGCGTCCACTCCGTGCGCCTCGAGCAGCTTCATCGCAGTGTGAGCACCCTGGCCCACCCGGCAGTGCACGACGACGGGACCATCGCGCAGCGCGTCGATGCGGGCACGCAGCTGCTCGACGGGGATCCACTCGGCGCCCGGAATCGTGCCCTCGTCGAGCTGGGCGGCACCACGGACGTCGATGAGGCGCGCCCCTGCGGCGAGAGCGTCGTCGAGCTCGTGCCACTGGATCGTCCGCTCGCCGTCGCGGCGGTTCTCGGCGACGTAGCCGAGCATGTTGACGGGGTCCTTCGCCGAGCCGAACTGGGGTGCGTAGGCGAGCTCGAGCCCCGCGAGATCGGATGCGGCCAGGCCCGCGCGCATCGCCGTCGCGATCACGTCGATGCGCCGGTCGACGCCGGCTCCCCCGACGGCCTGTGCGCCGAGGATCCGGTCGTCGGCTTCCCCGACGAGCAGCTTGAGCGACATCATCTCGGCGCCCGGGTAGTAGCCGACGTGGTTCATGGGATGCGTGTGGATGATGCGGTGCGCGATGCCCTCGGCACGCAGCTGCATCTCGGTGGCCCCGACGACGGCGATCACAGTGCCGAATGCGCCCATGATCGCGGTGCCGAGCACGGGCGGAACACTGATCTCGCGCCCCGCGAGCGCATCCGCGACGAGTCGTCCGTGATGGTTGGCGGGCCCGGCGAGCGGCACCGATCGGGTGCCGCCGAGGATGGCGTGCGACTTCTCGGCGACGTCGCCGACAGCGCGGATCGCGGGGTCGCTCGTGCGCAGCTGATCATCGACGAGCACGCCGCCATGCGCGCCGATCGCGAGGCCCGCATCGCGGGCGAGATCGCTCGTCGGCTGCACGCCGATGGCGCTGATGACGAGGTCGGCAGGCAGCTCGTCGCCGCTTGCGAGCACGATGCTCATCGGCTCGATGCGCTCGACCGTCTCGCGCAGGCGCACCTCCACGCCCGCCTCGCGCACCGCATCGGTGACGGGCGACGCCATCTCGGGGTCGAGGGCGGGGACCAGCTGGACCCCGCGATGCACGATCGTCGTGCGGATGCCGCGCGCGTGCAGGTTCTCGGCCACCTCCATGCCGATGAAGCCGCCGCCCACGACGACGGCGCTCTCGGCGCCCTCGGCGGCGCGGAGGATGCGGTCGAGCTCCTCGAGGCCGCGCAGCGGGATGGCGCGCTCGCCGCCGGGTACGTCGAGTGCGCGCGGGGTCGCGCCGGTGGCGAGAACGAGGTCGTCGTAGGCGAGCTCCTCGTCGCCTGTGGGAGTGCGGAGGATGATCACCCGGCGGTCGCGCTCGATGCGCACCGCCTCGGTGCGCACGCGCACGTCGAGTCCGAACCGCTCCTGGAGGCGTTCCGGAGTCTGCAGCAGCAGGTCATCCCGCGACGGGATGACGCCGCTGATCGCGTACGGCATGCCGCACGTGGCGAGCGAGACGGCCTCGCCGCGCTCGATCACGGTGATGCGCGCGTGCTCGTCGAGGCGCCGGAGCCGGGTGGCGGCGGACATTCCGGCTGCGACGCCGCCGATGATCACGATGCTGCGGGAGAAGGGCATGCTCCGATGTTATACCCCCGGGGGTATAACCACCTGACAGGAGGCTGAAGCGAGCCTGCTCCGTCGATCAGCGCGAAAGCGTCCAGGCCCGACGCTTCACCAGAACGTGACCGCGTGCCGTCGTCAGACGCGTCCAGGGGCCCGTCTCATACAGCTTCACCGGATCCTGCCCCAAGAACCCGAGGCTCACCTCCGCGAACGCCACACCCGCCGGGAGGTGCTCGAACGACGGGATCTCGCGCCCCCACACCTCCGCGCGCAGGCGGCGCACGATCGACTCGCCCACCGCATCCGGAACCGCCTCGGCGATCTCCGCGATCCCCGCCTTCGCGACCTGCTCCAGCACCGCCGCATCGACCGACGGGATCTCGCGCCACCCGCCGCGCGGCGGCGAGATCGCCGCCCAGGTGGCCGTGTGCACCTGCATCGGCACCCCCACATCCACCGGCTCCGTGCGCCCGGCCTCGATAGCGGCGATCGCCGCCTGCTGGGCTCGCTCCACCCGCTGCAGGAGCGAGCGGATCGGCACCACGACATCGAAGGACTCGCGGCTCGTCAGCGCGAACGTGCGCAGCCCCAGCACCGTGGGCGTCTCATCCAGAAGCCCCACCGGGTACAGCACCGCGGCGTACAC
>JAEYUT010000187.1 GCA_023432305.1 Actinomycetes bacterium | reverse complement strand
CTCGCGCAGCGTGCACAGCTGCACGCCGTCTTCGCCGAGGCTCGGGAGCACGTCCGAGACGTATGCGAGGTAGCGGGCGCTCGGCCCGACGAACAGCACACCGCCCCGACTGCTCGACAGGCGCGGGTCGGCGTAGATGAGGTAGGCGCTGCGATGCAGTGCGACGACGGTCTTGCCGGTTCCGGGGCCGCCGTCGACGACGAGCGCGCCGCGGGATCCCGCGCGGATGATGGCGTCCTGGTCAGCTTGGATGGTGCCGAGCACGTCGCGCATGCGGGGCGAGCGGCTGGCGGAGAGGCTCGCGATGAAGGCGGACTGATCGTCGAGGGCGGCGGTGACGCTGAGCCCGTCCTCGGTGAACACCTCGTCCCAGTAGTCGGTGACGCGACCGGCGCTCCAGCGATAGCGGCGCCGGCTGGCGAGCCCGTGCGGCTGTGCGTGGGTGGCGGCGAAGAACGGCTCGGCGGCGGGTGAGCGCCAGTCGACGAGGAGGCGTTCGCCGCTTTCGTCGGTGAGCCCGAGTCGGCCGATGTAGATGGGGGCGCCGCCGCCGCCGGGAACGATGCGTCCGAGCACCATGTCGAGCCCGACGCGGCGAATCGCCTGCAGCTGGGCGGAGAGTCGCCGCACCTCGTCGTCGCGCTGCACGGCGTGGGGGGTCTCTCCGCCTTCGCGCGCGAGTGTCTCGGCGAGCTGCGCTTCGAGTTCGGCGACGCGGCGCATGCGCGTCTCGGCGATGATGGCGAAGCGGTCCTCATCGGCGGCGATGAGCGCTGGGTCGGCTTTCGCGGCGAGCGCGGGGGGAAGAGCGAAGACGGAGGTCGACCCGGTCACAGCAGCAGCTCCTCTCGCAGCGGAAAGGTCGAGCATGCACCCCACCCGGGGCCTTGTGGCAAGCCCCACCCTCGACCGTATCCTGGATACGGCGGCGGGATTCCCTGCGTGTTCGATGCGCAATCGCCCGAAGCCAGTTAAGTTGACGAGTCAACGAGCGCTATTCTGGCGACGTGTCATCCCCCCGGCCGTTCGAGCACCTGCGCCGCAACGCCGAGACATCCCCCAACGGGATCTTCTCGCGCTCAGCTCAGCACACGACCACCAACGCCGCAGCACTCATCGCCGCCACCCAGATCGCGTACGAGCTGCGCCGAATCGGCGTACGCGCGGGCGACATCGTCTCGCTCGACCTCCCCGACCCGCTCGGACTGCTGTTCGTCGAAGCGGTCTACCACGAGGCGGCGATCAGCACGATGCTCCCCCGCGGGTTCGACGCCGCCGACGCGCTGCCCGTCACCTGGACCTTCACCACCCGGTCCGACGGACCTCGTGCCGGCACCGTCATCGACGTCGACGCGGCATTCCTGCGACGCATCGAAGAGAACCCCTACGGCATCCGCCCGAGCGACGCCCCGCTCGACATCCTGCGGATCGTCTTCTCGAGCGGCACGACAGGAACCCCCAAGGCGATCGCCATCGACACCCGCATGTACGACATGCTCATGCGCGGACTGCCCGCCTGGTTCACCGGAGGCCCCACCCTCAACCTCATGAGCACGTCTGCTGCCAGCGGCTTCGGCGAGTTCGTGCTCAGCGTCGCCGCACGCCAGCCCTACATCTGCGCCGGCAGCTCGACCCCCGCCGAGCTCATCCAGCTGATCGACACCGCGGGCATCACCCACCTCAAGGGCTCCCCCGCTCAGGTCGCCGCGATCATCTCCGAAGCCCGGCGTCAGGGCAGAGGCTTGCCGGCCATCGGATCCGTCGCGATCTCCGGCGGGACCCTCCCCCCATCGACCGCCGAGAACCTGCTCGAAGTCACCGGCGGATGCACGATCTCCATCTCGTACGGCTCCACGGAGGCCGGACTGGCCGCACGCGGCGTCTACCAGATCGAACAGCCCACGCTCGCCGGACGCGTGCTCCCCGGCTCCGTGGTCGAGATCGTCGGAGAGGACGACCAGCCGCTTCCCCCCGGGCGCGCGGGGCGCATCCGACACCGCTCCCCTGTGATGGCGACCTCCTACCTCGGAGACCCCGACGCCACCTCGCGCGCCTTCCGCGACGGCTGGTTCTATCCAGGCGACCGCGGCGTCCTCGACGCCGATGGTCTGCTCACGGTGCTCGGCCGTGAATCGGAGCAGATCAACGCCGGCGGCACGAAGCTGGACCCCGTCCGACTCGACCACGCGGCACTGCGCTATCCGGGCGTCCGCGACGCATGCGGATTCGCGACGCCCACCGCCGAGGGACTCGACCGGATCGGGCTCGCCATCGTGGCGGATGACGACCTCGACCGCCAAGCCCTCATCCTGCATCTGCGCAGCGAACTCGGGCCCGCTGCGCCCACACTTCTCGCCCGCGTGGATGCGATTCCGCGCAATGGGGCCGGGAAGCCGCTGCGCCGCGAGCTGTCGCTGCGCTACGCCGAACGCTGAACCCGGCCGTCAGCTCTCGCGCGGACGGCGCATCCGGATCGCGGTGAGCAGCACCGCTCCCGCGAGCGCGGCGGCGACCCCGAGCGCGAGCTGGGGTGCGGCATCCCGCGCTCCGGTCTCCGCCAGCGCGGGCGTCCACTTCGCGTAGAACGCCGTCGCGCCGCTGATCGGCTGCGAGAAGTTCGCGGGCACCGTGAGTGCCTCGTCGGCGAACCAGCCGCCGAACTCCCAGCCCTCCGCCGCGGGCGCCGCGGGCACGGTCGCCGCCGTGCCGGCGGAGACGATCTGGGTCGCGGGCGCGGTGCCGTGTCCGTTCATCACGAAGGCAACCGGGAATTCGACCACGCGCCAGCGCAGCACCACGAGGCCATCCGCTCCCCGACGTGCGACCCCGTCACCGGTCGCGATCGTGCCGGCCGCTCCGCCTCCGCTGTTCGCGGTGGGGGCGACGACGCCGGCGGCATCGTTCCCGGTGAGGCGTCCCCCGCCGCAGCCCGGAGTCCCGTAGAGCTCGGCGGGCTGCGCGCTGCGGTCGAGCACGGCGCCTCCGCCGCCGAAGCAGCGGGTGTCACCGGCGAAGAGCGAGCCGCTCGATGCGATATCTCCCACGACAGCACCTGCGCCCCCGTGGATGCCGGAAGCCGCCGCCCCAGCGCCGCCGCCTGCACCGCCGGCGAAGCTCGATGCGCTCGTACCGAGGCTGCCGCCGCCGGATGAGCCGCCGGACCCGTTCGAGGACGCGCTGCCGTTCGATCCGTTCGCGACCGTGAAGACGGTGCCATCCACCGTGAGGCTGCCCGTGGATCCGGGCGCGGGGACGATGACGTCGATGGTCTCCTCGGCCCCTGTCGCATCGATGATGAGCACCTGGCCGCCGCCGCCCGCAGCGGCGTACTGGCTGTCATTGGGTTCCGCCGGCAGTCCCGCATTGCCGCCCGCCCCAACGAGAAGTGCCTCCAGGGTGCCCATCTGGGTCGTGGGCACGACGGGCGTGCCGGGCGTGGACGTGAAGACGACCTCGCAGATGTCGGCGGCGACGAGCACACCCCCCGCGTCACACGTGATCTGCGGGGCAGCGGCGTGCGCGGCATCCGCCCCGAACGCGAGGGTCGAGACGCCGGCGGTGGTGAGCGCGGCGGCAGCGGCCGAGATGGTGCGAAGGGGGGTCATCGGTACTCCGGTGTGGTGAGGGTCCGAATCAGTCTCGCACGAACTTGGACTGTGTCCATTCACACCGAGCCGTCCTCACGTCGGCGACCACGTCCCGTCGACGACCATGAACTCCAGCGAGTCGTACGTCTCGACCGCCGCACCCGGCATACTCCGCACCACCAGCTCATACAGGCGCAGCTCCGCCTCCTCGGGCACGAAGAACTGGGTCTGGAACGCGCCGTTGTCATCCGTCATGACGGTCATCGCGAACAGCGCATCGACCTCCACCTCCAACTGCACGTGCGGGAGGAAACCGGAGCCTCGCACCGTCGCGATGCCGTTCGTCACCACAGGGTCCGGCTCGATCGTGATCAGGCGCTCGCCCTCATCGTCATCGTCGCCGCCGCCATCGTCGCCGCCGCCGCCGCCATCACCGCCGTCGCCGACGCCGTCTCCCGGCTCGCCGGGATCGGTGGTGCTC
>JAEYUT010000182.1 GCA_023432305.1 Actinomycetes bacterium | reverse complement strand
GGGCGGATCTTGGTGCGGGGCCGGTTGCCCTTCGGGTTGGGGCGCACCCGCACCGCAGACTCGTCCCACTCGTCGAAGTCGTCGGCGTCGTCCTCGCCGTCGCTCCACCAGCTCACTGCGTGCCGCCCATCACAGAGGGAGCGTCTCCCAGTGCGTCGATCGAGGTTCGCGGCCCAGCATCGCGTGCCACAGCTGCGGGAACTCGGGGAGTGTCTTCGAGGTGCAGGCGATGTCGTCGACGGACACATCGGGCACGACGAGACCGGCGATCGCGCCGGCGGTGGCCATCCGGTGGTCGGCGTACGCCTCCCAGTCGCCGCCGTGCATGGGCCGGGGGTGGATCTCGAGACCTTCGTCGAGCTCGATGACCTCGCCGCCGAGACGACCGATCTCGGTCGCGAGGGCGGCCAGGCGATCCGTCTCATGTCCGCGCAGATGACCGATGCCGGTGATCGTCGACGGGCCGTCGGCGAAGGCGAGCAGCGTCGCGAGCGGCGGCGTGAGCTCACCGCCGATCGTGAGGTCGAGATCCGCCGCCGTGACCGGCTTGCCGCCCCGCACCCCGGCTCCGCCGTCGACCGTCACCGCGTCGCCGTCCCGGGTGACCGTCGCACCGAGCTGCGGCAGGATGCGCAGGAACTCGTCGCCCACCTGCGTGGTGGAGAGCGGCCAGCCGTCGATCGTCACGGTGCCGCCCGCCATGAGCGCGGCGGCGAGGAATGGCCCCGCGTTGGACAGGTCCGGCTCGATCTCGACATCGATCGCGCGGATCGGCTGCGGAGCGACGGCCCACACGCCCGGCTCGGGCTCCTCCACCACGACACCGCGGGCCGCGAGGCACTCGATCGTCATGCGGATGTGCGGCATGCTCGGCAGACGCTCGCCCACGTGGCGCAGCGTCAGGCCGTCGGTGAATCGCGGGGCCGCGAGCAGCAGGCCCGAGACGAACTGGCTCGACGCGGATGCATCGATCTCGAGCTCGCCGCCGCGCACCTCGCCGGTGCCGTGCACGGTGAACGGCATCGATCCGCGCCCGTCGTCGCTCACGTCCACGCCGAGTCCGCGCAGGGCGTCGATCGTCACGTTCATGGGGCGCTTGCGCGCGTAGGGGTCGCCGTCGACGTTCGTCGGACCGAGCGCGAGAGCCGCCACGATGGGGAGGAAGCGCATGACCGTGCCGGCGAGGCCGCCATCTATGGTCGAGCCGAACAGCTCGCCCGGGGTGACGCGCAGATCCGGACCGTAGTCGCCGTCGCCCGGGACCTCGACGATGTCGACGCCGAGCCCCCGCAGCCCCTCGATCATGAGGGCGGAGTCGCGCGAATGCAGCGGGCGGCGGATCGTGGAGGGCCCGTCCGCGAGCGCGGCCAGGATGAGCTCGCGGTTGGTGAGGCTCTTCGATCCCGGAAGGGTGAGGCGCGCCGACAGCGGTCCGCTCGCGAGCGGCGCCCGCCAGAGACCCGGATCGCCCCCCAACGAGGTCGACGGATCACCGGGCTGGCCCGAAGGTTCGGGGAGCAGCTCGTCACGGCCGGAATAACTGAGGACGCCCATCAGTTGTCAAGGGTAGTGCCCCGTGCGGGGCGGAACGGAGTCGACGTGCAGCTGACGGTCGCAGAACCACGGTCCGACCTGCAGGGCGGGACCGTAGACTCGATCGGGATGTCCCAGAACGAGCACTCCGAACCGACGGCGGCTGAGCTGCGCGCGCTGTTCACCGAACAGGCGATCCCCTACATGGACCAGCTCTACGCGGCGGCGATGCGCATGACGCGCAACGCCCCCGACGCGGGCGATCTCGTGCAGGAGACGTACGCGAAGGCGTTCCAGGCGTTCGCCGGATTCGAGCAGGGCACCAACCTCAAGGCGTGGCTCTACCGGATCCTCACCAACACCTACATCAACACCTATCGCAAGAACCAGCGCACCCCGTACCAGGGAACCCTCGACGACCTCGAGGACTGGCAGGTGGGGGGTGCCGAATCGCTGACCCTCGGGCGCACGACGCGCTCGGCGGAGGCGGAGGCGATCGACCACCTTCCCGACTCCGACGTCAAGGAGGCGCTGCAGTCGATCCCGGAGGACTTCCGGCTCGCTGTGTACCTCGCCGACGTGGAGGGCTTCTCCTATCAGGAGATCGCCGACATCATGAAGACACCGGTCGGCACAGTGATGAGCCGACTGCACCGCGGCCGCCGCCTGCTGCGCGAGCGCCTCGGGGACTACGCACGAGAGCGCGGCTACATCGCCGCGGACCCCAATGGGAGCAAGAGATGACCGACTGCGGATGCGACAAGGCCAAGGCCGAGCTCGAGGAGTTCCTGCATCGCGAGCTGTCTCCTCAGGACCTGGCCGACATCGAGGAGCACCTCGAATCGTGCGATGACTGCTCGGGTGAGCACCTCGTGGGGCTCACCCTGCTGCAGAAGGTGCAGCGCGCCTGCAAGGAGAAGGCTCCTGAGGACCTGCGCGCATCGATCCTGCAGGCGCTCGATGGTGTGCCCGCCGATCGGGTGCCGGACGCGCACTGACGCACGCACACACTGACGCGCGAACACACTGAGACGCTGATCTGGCTGCCCGAGCGGCGCCGGTCATGCAGAAGGGGCCCGGATCACACGATCCGGGCCCCTTCTGGTGTCGTCGCTACAGCGCGAGCGCCGCGGCCATGAGGGTCGCGTGCTCGGCGGCGCTGCGCTTCGAGGAGCCGGCCGCGGTCGACGCCGACGCGGGACGCATCGACGACAGCAGCGGACGCTCACCGAGGAGCTTCGGCAGCTCGAGCGCGAGGAACGGCCAGGCGCCCTGGTTCTCGGGCTCGTCCTGCACCCACATGATCTCGGCGTTCGGGTAGCGCTCGAACACCGCGCGGAGCTGCTGCTCGGGCACCGGGTAGAACTGCTCGAGACGCACGAGAGCGAACGCGTCCTGGTCGTCGCGCTTGCCGATCTCCGCCAGCAGATCGTAGTGGAGCTTGCCGGAGTGCAGCAGCACGCGCTTGACCGTCGACGGATCCTGGATGCGAGCATCGTCGAGCACCGGCTCGAACTTGCCGTTCGTGAGATCCGCCACCTCGCTCGTCGCACCGCGCAGGCGCAGCATCGACTTCGGGGTGAAGACGATCAGCGGGCGGCGCGGGCGTGCGTACGCCTGGCGGCGCAGCAGGTGGAAGTACG
>JAEYUT010000096.1 GCA_023432305.1 Actinomycetes bacterium | reverse complement strand
CCCCCGTCCTGAGTCATCCGCCGTTCAGGCCTCGGCGCGCAGTGCGCGGCGGCGGCTGACGAACGCCAGACCGACCGCGAGAGCCATGAGCGCGGCGCCGACGAGCGTGAAGGTGAGCACGCCGTTGCCACCCGTGAAGGGCAGCTCCCACGCCGCGTACTGCGAGTTCGCCACAGGGACGTAGTTGGTCGCGGCGGTCGTCGACCCGCTCGCCGCAGTCGTCGCACCCGCAGCGACCGTCACCGCGATGGGTGCGTCGAGCGGACGGTAGCCGACGGGAGCCGTGACCTCGACGAGGAGGTACTTCCCGGGCTTGATGCCCGAGACCGTGAGGCGGCCGTTCGACGGAGTCGTCCAGTTCGCCTGCGTGAGTCCGGCGATCTCGACCAGCTCGTCGTCCCCGGCGTCGAGGCTGCCGTCGCCGTCGACGTCGTGGTACAGCTCGAACACGGCCCCCGCGAGGCCCGTGGCCGGCGCGTCGGCGTCGCCCGGAGTCGAGGCGTACTTGAAGATCGTGAGTGCACCGAACGGCTGGGAGGCGTCGCCGTCGAGCTCGGCGTCGTTGACATGGAGCGTCACGTCGTTGTCGAGGGCGCTCGATCCGGACACGAGCACGCGCGTCGGCACGACGAGCTCGACGCGGCCCCCGAGCGCCTCGTCCTCGAGGAAGTCGAGCCCATCGGCGAGGAAGGTGAGGCTCAGGACGCCCGTCGTGTTGTTCGCCACGAGGGTGTAGTGGTCCTCGTCGAGGGCGAGGGGCGCCGTGCCGCTCGCCGCGAAGACCTCCACCGAGTACTCCGAGACGCCCGTCACGCCGTGCGGCGTGTCGACGTCGGGAAATTCGAGCTTCGTGCGGTCGACCGTGTCGACGAGCCGGAAGTCATCGAGCTCCTGGCCCTGGGCCAGAAGCGGCACATCGGCCACGATCTTCCAGGCGACGTAGCTCGCCTCGGTGTAGAAGGCCGCGTCGACGTCAGCGCCCACCACCGTCTTCGTCACGTCGACGACCGAGTTCTTCGGGTAGGCGTAGACCTCGTACAGCCACTCGTTGGTGTTGCCGGCGAGGTCGGCCGTCGGATACGGAAGCGTGACGAGGAACGGCAGCGCGGGCCCCGTGACACCCTCCGCGTAGGGGGAGAGCTCCTGCACGAGGTAGAGACCGAAGTCGAGATCGTCGAAGCGCAGCACACCGCCGCCTGCCGTGGTCCCGGTGACGGCGGTGCCGAGCGCATAGCCCGCACCGAAACTCGTGGGCGCGCTCGCACTCCAGGCCGTGGTGACGGCGGAGGCGTCCGCCCAGCCCGTGGTCGTCGTCAGGTCGAGAGGCAGGCTCGTGGCGCTGTAGAGCACCGGCGTGATGCTGAAGCTCACGCCGTCGATCGTGTCGCCGGGCACACTCGCCACAGGTGCTCCCGTGGCAGGCAGTCCGGACTGGTCGTCGTGTGTGGCGTACTTGGTGATGACGAGCGAGCTCTCGCCATCCTGGTCGGCGTCGATCAAGCCGAGGTCGCCGATCGGCGCGGCAGACGCCGGGGCGATGAGGCCTCCGAGCATGAGTGCGGCGAGCGCCGCAGCTCCGACGGTGGTGGTGGCGCGCGTGCGCGCGCGTCGGGTGATGGCCATGTCCATCTCTCTCTTCGGGTGGGTGTGCCGGCCGTCGGCCGACCGGATCCTGAAGAGAGCGCACGCGGGAGCGCGCGAGTCACGGGTGGAGATGGATCCGCGCACACGACGCGTCTCCAGAATTCGGGTTGGTGGTGGTTCAGCGAGCTGGGGTGGGTGAGTTCCGGCGGACAGATCCGTCAGCTCGACGGGCCGAGTCTAGAGATGAGAGAAAACCCGATTCTCCCCCCCTTTGGGGTCGCAGACGTGCGGTTCCACGTTCGCGCGCGCACACCGCGCTCATACACTTGGCCGGTGCCCCGTCGCCTCGCCACCGCAGCGTTCGCTGTGGTGATCGCGCTCGGCGGCGTCACCGCATGCGGCGCGGCCGAACCCGAGCTCCTCGACGAGGTGCGCGTGCCAGCCGACGCGCCCACTCTGCAGGGTGCGATGGAGCTCGTGCGCCCCGGCGGGATCGTCGTCATCTCCCCCGGCGTGTACGAGGAGCAGCTTCTCGTCGACAAGCCCGACGTCACCATCCGCGGAGAGGACCGCAACGCGACGATCATCGACGGCGGCGGCATCCGCCCGTACGGCATCGTCGTGATCGCCGACGGCGTGCGGATCGAGAACCTCACCACACGCCGCGCCACCTTCTACGGCGTGCTCATCACCGGACTCCACGATGAGTCCGGCCCCGCCGCGCGCGGCTCGGACAGCTACGACCGCTGGGATCCGGCCGCCTTCCCTCCGCTGCAGCGGTTCCTCGTCGATCACATCACCGCCCACAACAACGGCCTGTACGGGATCTACGCGTTCAACTCCCAGCACGGCGTCATCCGCGACTCGTACGCGTCCGGCTCCGCCGACAGCGGCATCTACGTGGGCCAGTGCGAGCAGTGCGACATCCTCGTGGCCGGCAACGTCGCCGAACGCAACGCCGTGGGGTTCGAGAACGCCAACGCGAGCGACTCGGTCGTCGTCGTCGGCAACCGCTTCACCGGCAACCGCATCGGCATGACCCTCCTGTCGAGCTACCAGGAGGCGTTCGCCCCGCAGCGCGGCAACATGATCGTCGGCAACCTCATCGCCGACAACACCGCCTCCGATGCCCCCGCGCACGCCGAGGGCGGCTTCGCGACCGGCATCGGCATCGCGGGCGGCCAGGACAACGTGATCGAGCGCAACCGGCTCTCGGGCCACCCGCGAGCCGACGTCATCCTCAGGCACGCCGAGGATCTCCCTGCGCGCGGCAATCGCTTCACGGGCAACGTGAGCGACAGCGCCGTGCAGCTCGCGAACCTGTCGGCCGAGCGGACCCCCGCGGTCGGCAACTGCTGGGCGGATGTGGTGGCGACGATCCCCGCCGAGCTCGCCGCGACAGCGTCGACGTGCACGGACCGAGCCCAGCCGTCCGCGGACGGGCTCATCGCGCTCGAGGTTCCGCGCGGGGTGAGCTTCCTCAAGGTCGCCAGCCCGCGCGACCAGCCGCAGCTCGCGCGCGCCGCGTCCTATCCGACACTGCCGAAGATGGTGTCGATGCCCGAGCTCACGGCGACCCCGGTGCCGGATGGATCGCTGCTTGCGGATCAGGCGGGCACGCGATGAGGCAGCGGGCGCATACGCAGGACGCGGCGCTCAGCCGGCGAGCGCTCCTCACGGGCGTCGGCGCCGTGGGGGTCGCCGCTGTGGGAACCGTCGCGGTGCAGCGCGCCGCCCAGACCTCGCACGGGATCGCCGACGGCGCCCCCGTGCCTGCGCACGGCACACACCAGGCGGGCATCAACCGCCCCGAGACGCCGCAGCGACACTGCCTCGTCGCGATCATCGACGTCGACGTCACGCTGCTGGCTACGACGCTCACCGAACTCGGGACGCGCATCGCACAGCTCACCGCCCAGCCGCACGGCCTCCAGGATGTGACGCCTGACGGCCCTGGCGACCTCACGGTGACCGTGGGTCTCGGGCCCCGCGCGCTTGCCGCCACGGCGCATCCCGAGCTCGCATCGCTCGTCGAGCTGCCGGAGTTCGCCGGGGATGATGCGATCGCCGAGAGCAGACGCGGCGGCGACCTGCTGCTGAGCATCGGCGGCTCCGACCCGAGCACGCTCGACGGGGTGCTGGCCGCGCTGGTGGACGTGATCGGCGCTCCGCGCGTGCGATGGCGCGAGCACGGGTTCCGCAGCGCCCCCGTCGACGGCGTCGCGAGGAACACCCTCGGATATCACGATGGCACGATCGGGCCGCGCGGCCCGGCGCTCGACGAGAGCGTGTGGATCGCGACGGGCCCGCTCGCCGGCGGAACGATCGCCGTCCTCCGGCGACTGCGCATCGACGCGGACGCGTTCCGCAGTCTCTCCCCGGACATGCGCGATGCCGTCATCGGGCGAGAGCAGCTGACCGGCGCGCCGCTCTCCGGCGGCTCACGCGAGGACGAGATCGACCTTGGGGCGAAGGCGCCAGACGGTCGCCTGCTCGTACCCGCGGATGCCCACGCGCGCGCCGCGCATCCCTCGTTCACCGGCAGCGGGCTCATGCTGCGCCGCAGCTACGGGTATATGGCGGGCGACGATCGCGGTCACCTCTTCGCCTCGTTTCAGAACGACATCCGCACCTTCGTGCGCACCCAGCAGCGTCTCGACGAGACCGACGCGCTCATGCGCTTCGTGACCCCCACCGCGTCCGCGGCGTTCGCCATCCTGCCCGGCGCCACGGCTGAGAGGGCGCTCGGTGGCACGCTCTTCTGATGTCATGCGCTCCGCGCTCAGCTTCGCCGCCGCGGCGCTCGCGCTCGCGCTGACAGGTTGCACCCCCGGCGCACCCACGCTTCCGGTCGCGACTGAGCGCCCCGTGAGCAGCACGGAAGCCGAGCTGCTCGCCACCACCCGGTTCCTCAACTTCGACCGCGGAGGCGTGCGCTTCTCCACACAGCTCACTGTCGACGGGTCGGAGCTGACCTTCGCGGGATGGGTCGACCACGTCTCGCACGTCGGCTACGCGGGCGTGAGGGGCGACTTCCCGGCGCAGGCAGTGCTCTGGACGGGCGACACGGTGGGCATCCGCGCAAGCGAGCTCGATGCGGACGGACTGCCCCTGCTGCCCATCCCGGCCCTCGACGATCTCGGGTGGCAGAGCCGCGCGCTGGACACCTCCGCATCCGACCTCGACCGACTGCTCGCCGTGCTGCTCGGCCTCGGCACAGATCGCCCCGACAATCCTCTGCTTCTGCAGCAATCGGGCGCGCTCTGGCTGCGCGACGACGAGGTCGGAGGCGAGCCGGTGACCGTCTTCGCTGCACCGCCGAGCGACGAGCCCGTGCCGGCTGGCGCGATCGTATCTGCGGACACCTCGCCCCTGCGCCTGTGGGTGGGCGGGGATGGACGACTGCATCAGGCCGAACTGCGGGTCTCGGGCGAATGGGTGCGGATCGCACTCGAGCCGACCGCAGAGATCCCGGAGCTCGAGCTGCCGGGGAGCTGACCTTCTCAGGAACCCAGCGCGCGCATGCGTCGGCGCAGCTGCACGGCGCCGAGCACGAAGGCGACCATCATCACCAGCCCGCCCGCGAAGAGGATCGCATCCTGCGCGAGCCCCCCGGCGAAGGGCAGCGCGGGCGGCGCCCACGCCCGGTTGGCGAGCGAGAGGCTCACCGTGCCGCCCTGATTCGGGATGACGACCTCGACCCAGCCGTCGGCGTCCGGTGTGAGCACGGTCGCGCCGAGGCGCCACACGGGCTCGCCCCAGACGAGGCCCGCGCCGCTCGCCGGACCGACGATGGGCTCACGCAACCGCACCGTTCCGCCGACCGGCACACCCTCGAGCACGATCGTGTCCCCCGCGGCGACCTCCACCTCTGCGGTCGTGACCCCGGCCTCGTACTCGACCGTGAAGGTCGTCCCAGCGGGCGCGGCGGCGCCGTCGAGCGTCTTCGCCACCTGCAGCGTCGCAAATGCGTTGCGCACCTGGAGCAGCTGTCCGCCCGCCGCCACCGTCGGCGCGATCACGACGTGGCCCCGGTGGGCGCCGACCGCAGCGTTCGGCGTGAAAGCGACCGCCGCATCGGGCATGTCGTCTTCACGCAGGGTCAAGGTCGTTCCATAGGGGATCTCCTCGGCCCACGCGATCCGCTCGCCACCCTCCACCACCGCGGAGAGCACATCGACCAGCGGTTCGGTGGCGGGTCCGCCGGTGCCGAGCACCGAAGCGCCTCGGAAGTCGACCGCCGTGTCGACCCGCACGGTGTACTCGGCAGCCGGATCCGCACGTCCGGTCGTCGTCTTCTCGACGCTGAACCCGCCCATTCCGTACCAGCCTGCGTCGTGGCGATGGTCGTTCTGTCCCGAGATCCCGAGGGTGACGGGCGCGCGACCCGTCACGGGATCCGCATCGGAGTCGTTGACGTCGGATGCGTCTGCGGCCGCGTTCGCGACCGTGCGGCGCAGCTGCGCCCAGGTCAGCCCCGTGAACATGCCGCGAACCGCAGTCGTCGTCGATGCGGGCCATTGCAGATCGACGGCGGCTGTCTGAAGCGCCGGCTTGGGGAACACGATGACGTAGTCGCCCTCCTTCGCGAACCCCACGACGCGATCAGGGGTGCCC
>JAEYUT010000036.1 GCA_023432305.1 Actinomycetes bacterium | reverse complement strand
TCCTTGAACTGGGTCATGCGGCTCGCCTCGCCCATGCCCGTGATGGTGTTGAGCACCCACGCGAGCTGAGCGTGCGCGGGAACGTGCGACTGCACGTACAGGGTGGATGCGGAGGGGTCGATGCCGGCCGCGATGTACTGCGCGGCAGTGCGGCGGGTCTTCTCGCGCAGGGTCGCGGGATCCTGCGGCACAGTGATCGCGTGCAGGTCGACGACGCTGAACACGGCGTCGTACTCCTGCTGCAGCTTCTTCCACTGCAGGAGGGCGCCGATGTAGTTGCCCGCGTGGAGCGAGTCGGCGGAGGGCTGCATGCCCGAGAACAGGCGGGGCTTGGTCATTGCGGGGTTCCTCAGAGCTGGTAATCGACGACGACGGGGGCGTGGTCGGACCATCGCTCGTCGTAGGCCGCTGCGCGGTCGATCGTGTACGAGACCGCCTTCTCGGCGAGTGCGGGGGTGGCGAGCTGGTAGTCGATCCGCCATCCGGTGTCGGTGTCGAACGCCTTGCCGCGCTGCGACCACCACGTGTACGGGCCGGGCACCTCGCCGGCGAAGCGGCGCCCGATGTCGACCCAGCCGAGACCCGCGCCGCGGTTGTACTCGGGGTCGTCCTCGGCTCCCAGGATGCGGTCGAAGTAGGCGCGCTCCTCGGGCAGGAAGCCGGCGTTCTTGACGTTGCCCATCCAGTTCTTGATGTCGAGGGTGCGGTGGCCCACGTTCAGGTCGCCCATGACGACGGCGAGCGGGTTGTGCGCGTGCAGCTGCGGCAGGCGCTCCACCATCGCATCGAGGAACCTGTATTTCTCGACCTGCTTGGGGGTGCCCACTTCGCCGGAGTGCACATAGGTGGACACGACGGTCACGATCGTGCCGTCGACGTCGTAGTCGGCTTCGAGCCAGCGCCCGGCGGAGTCGAAGTCGTCGGGGCCGAAGGTCACACGGTGGATCTCCGCCTTGCGTCGGCTCGCGATCGCGACGCCCGCCCGGCCCTTCGCGGTGGCGGGGTCGTGCAGGATGTCCCACTCGCTGCCGAGGAGACCCTCGAGGTCGGAGGTCTGGGCGCGCACCTCCTGCAGAGCGAGGATGTCGATGCCGCGGGGGGCGAGCCACTCGCCCATGCCCTTGCGGAAGGCGGCGCGCACGCCGTTCACGTTGACGCTGGCGATGCGGAGGGGGCGGCTCACGTCCTCAACTCTACTCAGCACCGGCGACGCGCTCAGCGCTCGCGGTGTCCGAAGATACTCCGCCAGAAGCCGCGGCGTCCTTCTGCGGCGATCTCGGCCCGCAGCTCCTCCTTGAGCGCCATTCGCTCGAGGGCGGCTTCGCGGGCCAGGCGCGCCGCTTCGGTGGAATCCAGCGGCAGGTGCGCATCGCGCATGCCCACGAACACCCAGCACGCGGCGATGAGGATCACCTGGCACACGAGCGTGAACCAGATGAGCAGACCCGCGATCACCGCGAACGATGCGAGGAGCGGGTTGTTGGAGGCCCCGCCCAGCAGGCTCGTGCCGAGGATCTTGAGCACTCCGAGCCCCGCCGCGCCGAGCAGCGCACCGGGCGCCAGGTGCCGGAAGGGGATCGGCACCCCGGCGAGCACTCGGTAGAGCGCCGCGAGCACGACCGCGTCGAACAGGAACATGAGTCCGGTCGAGAGGGCGCGCGCCGCCCACGTCGAGGCGTCGCTGTCGTGGATGCCGACGAGGTCGAGCAGCGTGCCGAGCAGCTGCGAGGAGAGCACGGAGAGGCCGGCCGAGATGATCAGCAGCACGCCGAATCCGATGGCGAGCCCGAGGTCCTTGAGCTTCAGCAGCAGGAAGTTCGTGGACGGCGAGGGCAGGTCCGCCATCGTCCGGATGGCGTCGCGCGCCGACGACAGCCAGCCGATCGCGGTGAACACGAGGCCGACGAGGGCGATCGCGCCTGTCCAGCTGAGGACGGTCCGGTTGACGAGGGCGCTGGGACGGATCGCCCCGCCATCGCCCGTGTCGATCAGCCCCGGCACGGATTCGGCGATGAGCTCGAAGAGCGCCTCCTGCAGGCGGGGCGTGTTGGAGACGATGATCCCGAAGACGGAAACTCCCACCCAGAGCGCCGCGAACACGGCGAAGAGCGCTTGATTCGACAGTCCGGAGGCGAGCAGCGGTCCGTGGCGCTTGCCGTACTCGGTGAACACGCGCACGGGCCGCAGCTGCATCACCCACGCGACCGTCCGCTGCACGAATGCGATGAACGCGGGCGGCTGCTTCTGCGTCGAGGTCTCCTCCGCCATGCCCTCACGTTAGCGGGGTGCACGCGATGGCACCCGGGGCTTGTGTCCCGGCTCGGAGGGTCCACCGCGAGCGTCATCCGGGTTCTTCGTTCGTCGTCGTATGTCGCATCCGGTAACCGGGCGATCCTGCGGATGTCGTTCCTCGTCATCTGCTTGGCGCGCCGCGCGAGCGCTGTTCGGATGGTCCTTCGTCTATCCGAAAGGCTCCGATGTCCGTCTCCGATCGCCAACGCCGCGCCCACCTGCGCGAGATGTTCGACCCCGTGTTCGCTCGCATCGCGGAGGGGGCCGTGGGGCGGGAGCTCGCACGCGAGCTGCCGTTCGAGCCGGTCGCGTGGCTGCGCGAGGCGCGGTTCGGCGCCCTCCGCGTGCCGGTGGAGCTCGGCGGCCACGGCGCGCGCGTCGCCGATCTGCTCGACCTGCTCGTCGCGCTCGCCGAGGCGGACTCGAACGTCGCGCACATCTTCCGTGGGCATGTCGCGGTCGTCGAGGAGCAGCTCGCCGCGCCCGACAGCGCGCAGCGCACCCGCTGGCTCGAGCGCTTCGCGGCGGGGGAGCTCGTGGGGAATGCGATGACGGAGCCGGGGGCGGTCGAGCTCGGTCGACACCAGACGGTGGTCTCGCAGCGCGGCGGGCGACAGCTGCTCACGGGGGTCAAGGCCTATTCGACCGGCGCGATCTTCGCGGACTGGGCGGATGCGACGGCGACGCGCGAGAGCGATGGCGCATCCGTGAGCCTGTTCGTGCGTCTCGACCAGCCGGGTGTCGAACTCGTCGACGACTGGGACGGCTTCGGCCAGAAGCTCACCGGCACGGGGACCACGCGCTTCGACGGTGCCGAGGTGGAGCCGGGGAGTGTCCGCGAGCGCACGGAGCGCATCGGCTGCCTGAGCGGTCTCTTCCAGCTCGCGCTGCTCGCGGTCGTCGCGGGCCTCGCACCCCCCGCCCCCCGCGCTGTGGCGCATCTCGTCGCAGCGCGCACGCGGGTCTACGGCAGCGGCACCGCCGACCTCGCCCGCGACGACGTGCAGATCCAGCAGGTGGTGGGGGAGCTGTCGGCGGCGGCTCACGCCGCGACCTCTCTCGTGCTCGGGCTCGCCGATGTCGTGGAGGAGGCGCTCATTCTGGCGCGCTCGGGCGACGCGGAGCTGGCGACGCATGCCGCGCGCCTCGCCGAGTACGACGTGTATCGCGTGCAGGTCGTGCTCGCGGAGCTCGTGCCGACGGCCCTCTCGCGCGGCTTCGGCGCCCTCGGGTCCAGCGCTGTCCGGGCGTCCACCGCGCTCGACCGGCACTGGCGCAACGCCCGCACTGTGCTCAGCCACAATCCTGTCGCCTACCGCGCGCGCCTGATCGGCGACCTCGAGCTCAACGACCGGATCCCCGAGTCGGTCGCCGGCATCGGCGTCGCCCCCAGCACTCTCGCCGCGCTGCGCGACGCCGACGCCTCCGCCCGATCCGTCGCCCACACCCAGGAGCACGCATGACCGCACCACTGCACTTCAATGCCTTCGTGATGAACACCGCAAGCCACATCCAGCACGGACTGTGGCGGCACCCGGACGCCCGCCAGCACGAATTCGACGACATCGACCTGTGGATCGAGCTCGCGAAGACGCTCGAGGCGGGGTGCTTCGACGCCGCGTTCTTCGCGGATGTCGTGGGCGTCTACGGCCCGCGCGGCGGCTCGTATTCGACCAACGCGCGCGAGGGCCTCCAGATCCCGAGCAGCGACCCGTCGGTGCTC
>JAEYUT010000034.1 GCA_023432305.1 Actinomycetes bacterium | reverse complement strand
GCCGAGATGGAGTGCGACTCGATGGTCTGACCGTCGTCGTCCTGCAGCAGGTAGCTTCGGGCGCCGTGCAGAACACCGGGGCGGCCTCGCTCGATGGTCGCGGCGTGTCGATCGGTGTCGACCCCATCGCCCGCCGCCTCGAACCCGTACAGCTTCACGGACGGGTCGTCGAGGAAGGCATGGAAGATGCCGATCGCGTTCGATCCGCCGCCGACGCACGCGGCGACAGCATCCGGAAGGCGTCCCGTGAGCTCGAGCACCTGAGCGCGAGCCTCCTCGCCGATGATCTTCTGGAAGTCGCGCACCATCGCGGGGAACGGGTGCGGGCCCGCAGCCGTGCCGAAGACGTAGTTGGTGGTCTCGACGCTTGTGACCCACTCGCGGTACGCCTCGTTGATGGCGTCCTTCAGGGTGCGCGAACCGGTCGTCACGGGGATGACCTCGGCGCCGAGAAGGCGCATGCGGGCGACGTTGAGCGCCTGGCGCTGGGTGTCGACCTCGCCCATATAGATCGTGCACTCGAGGCCGAAGAGCGCCGCCGCCGTCGCGGTGGCGACTCCGTGCTGGCCAGCGCCCGTCTCGGCGATCACGCGCGACTTGCCGAGGCGCTTGGTGAGAAGCGCCTGGCCGAGCACGTTGTTGATCTTGTGGCTGCCCGTGTGGTTGAGATCCTCGCGCTTGAGGATGACGCGGGCGCCGCCCGCATGCTCCGCGAAACGGGGCACCTCGGTGATGATCGACGGGCGGCCCGTGTAGGTGCGGTGCAGCTCCATGAGCTCCGCGTGGAAGGTGGGGTCGTTCTTGGCGACCTCATAGGCTGCGGCGATCTCGTCGACGGCGGCGATGAGCGCCTCGGGCATGAAGCGCCCGCCGTACTCGCCGAAGAACGGACCGGGCTGGTCACGGTACAGGTGGTCGCTCATCCTGCCGCCAGAAAGGATTCGAGGGTGGAGACGGGGTCGTCGCCCGTCACGAGCGCCTCGCCGATGAGCACCACATCGGCACCGGCGGCGCGATAGTGAGCGACATCGGCGGGCGAGGTGACCGCGGACTCCGCGATGCGGATGACCCCGGCCGGAATGGAGTCGGCGAGCGTGCCGAACAGATCGCGGTCGAGCTCGAACGTGGAGAGGTTCCGCGCGTTCACGCCGACCACGGATGCGCCGATCTCGAGTGCGCGGTCCACCTCCTCGGCGGAGTGCGTCTCGACGAGCGCCGTCATGCCGAGCTGGGTGATGAGCTCGTGCAGCTCGCGCAGGTCGCGCTGCTCGAGCGCGGCCACGATGAGCAGCACGAGGTCGGCACCCGCTGCGCGCGCCTCGAACACCTGGTACGGATCGGCGATGAAGTCCTTGCGGAGCACCGGCACGCTCACGGCGGCACGCACGTCACGGAGGTCGTCGAGCGACCCGCCGAAACGGCGCTGTTCGGTGAGCACGCTGATCGCGCTCGCACCGCCCGTCTCATACGAGACCGCGAGAGCCGCAGGGTCGCGGATCTCGGCGAGGGCACCTCGAGACGGGCTCGCGCGCTTCACCTCGGCGATGATCTTCACCCGATCAGCCGGCGCGAGGGCCGCAGCGGCGTCGAGGGGGGACGGTGCCGCCAGCGCCGCCGCCTCGACGTCTGCGAAGCTCAGCGCCTCACGTCGAGCGGCGGCGTCGGAGAGCGCTCCGGCGACGAGTTCGCTCAGCACGCTGTCAGTGGGCCTTCGGGGTGTACTTCGATCCGCCCACGCCGTAGCCGAGCTTGGCGAGCACCCATCCCACGATGAGGCCCACGACGAGGAGGCCGGCGGACGCCCAGACGAGCCAGGGCATGTCCAGGAAGAACGCGACGGTGCCGATGCTGAACGCGGTCAGCATGATGATCACCGCGACCCAGGCTGCGGGCGAGTGTCCGTGTCCGGGATCGTGCGTGTCGGTCACGTGGGGTCTCCTTCTGCGTTGCGAAGCGGGCGTCTGAGGCCCGGGATCCCGCGAGTGCGGGCGTGCTCAGTCTAGCGGGCGGGTGCGGTCGGATCGTCGCCGTCGCTCAGCGCGTCCCACTCGGCGACGGCGTCCGTCGTGGTCCCGTCGGCGGACTCCAGACGGGTGCGCGTGTACTTGCGGCCGGTCGCGGGCCACCGGCCCGCGGTGACGACGACGATCACGCCGACGACTGTGAGCAGCACGCCGAAGACGACGGCCGTCCACGGCCACAGTGTGCCCTCGGTCGCACTGACGAGCGCATGGACGGACTCGGATCCGGTGATCCCGGTGACATCGGTCACGGCGGGGGCGGAGGCATCGACGGGATCGCCGATCGTCACCAGTGCGAGGCCGATCACCGCGACGCCGACGAGAGCTTCGAGCACACCCAGGATCCGCCGGAACACGGGCCCCGCGATCGCGAGAGCCGCGACCACCGCGAGCGTCGTGAGTGCGAGCGGCGCGAGTCCGGCGGCCGCGACATCCCCGCCGACCGTGAGGACAGGCTCATCGGATTGGGCGCCGTCGACCAGCGTCAGCGTGTACCAGGGCTGCGACCACGCGAGGAACACGAGTGCGGCGATGGCCGCCGTCGCTCCCAGCAGGAGCCCGCGAAGGCGCGACGGTGTCATCTCAGCCGATCCTCCGCATCGCATTCGCGACCGCGACGGCACGCAACGGCGCGGCGGCCTTGTTGTGGGCCTCCTGGTGCTCGCTCTCGGGGTCGGAATCGGCGACGAGGCCTGCGCCGGCCTGCACATAGGCGGTGTCGCCGATGAGCGTCGCCGTGCGGATCGCGATCGCGAGATCTGCGTCACCGGCGAGGTCGAAGTAGCCGACCACTCCCCCGTACACGCCGCGCTGGGCGAGTTCGAGCTCGTCGATGATCTCGAGTGCGCGCGGCTTCGGCGCACCCGAGAGGGTGCCGGCCGGGAAGGTCGCGCGGAAGGCGTCGACCGAGGTGGCGCCGGGGCGCAGGTCGCCCTCGACGCTCGAGACGAGGTGCATGATGTGGCTGAAGCGCTCCACCTGCATGAACTCCGTCACCTCCACACTGCCTGCGGAGCACACGCGCGACAGATCATTGCGGGCGAGGTCGACGAGCATCAGGTGCTCGGCGCGCTCCTTCGGGTCGGCGAGCAGCTCCTCCGCGAGCTCGATGTCGCGTTCAGGCGTCGCACCGCGCGGACGCGAACCGGCGATCGGGTGCGTGAAGACGCGCCCCTGCTGAACCTTGACGAGCGCCTCGGGTGACGAGCCGACGATCGCATACGGCGACCCCTCCGGCGTCTCCAGGCTCAAGAGGTACATGTAGGGGCTCGGGTTGAGGGTGCGCAGCACGCGGTACACGTCGAGAGGCTCGGATGTGAGCTCATGCTCGAAGCGCTGCGAGATGACGACCTGGAAGACATCGCCGTCGCGGATGAATTCCTTCGAGCGCACCACGGCGTCCTTGAAGTCCTGCGGCTCGGTGCGCGGGCGCGGCTGTGCGGCGATTCCGAGATCGACCTCGGCGAGGCGCGCCGGGGAGGGCTGCGCGAGCGCCGCCTGCAGAGCGTCGAGACGGGCCTGCGCGTCGTCCCACGCATCGTCGGCGGACTGCACGCCGTCGTTGAGCACCGACGCGATGAGCGTCGCCGTGCCGGTGCGGTGATCGAGCGCGACGAGCTCCGATACGAAGGAGAGCGCCTGCCCGGGAACGGGCACCTCGGCGGGAGGAACCGCGGGAAGATGCTCGAGCTGACGCACCGCCTCCCAGCCGATGAAGCCGACGAGTCCGCCGGTGAGCGGCGGGTGACCTTCGCGCTTGGGGGTGCTCCAGCGCTCATAGAGCCGCGCGACCGCGTCGAGCGGTGCAGTCGGTGCGTCGGGGCCGAGTGCGCGCTCCGCGTCGAGCCCGTAGTCGATCCACACCGCGCGGTCGCCGTCGGCGTCCCGCACCTGCGTGAGCACACCGCGCGAGCCGACGCCCACGAAGGACCACCGCGACCAGATCCCGCCCTGCTCAGCGGATTCGAGCAGGAATGTGCCGGGGCGCGCATCCGCGACCTTCCGGTACACGCCGACGGGCGTCTCGCCGTCCGCGAAGAGCTCTCGAAGCACCGGGACGACGCGGTGCCCCGCGGCGACGGCTGCGTCGAACTCGGCGCGCGGGGTGGTGGTCACGTCAGTCCTCCTCAGGGTTCCCGATGACGGGGTCGAGCTGGTCGGCGTCGAAGCAGGTGCGATCGCCGGTGTGGCAGGCTGCGCCGATCTGCTCGACGCGGACGAGAAGCGTATCGCCGTCGCAGTCGAGCGCAGCCGACTTCACGTACTGACGGTGGCCCGACGTGTCGCCCTTGCGCCAGAACTCCTGGCGGCTGCGCGACCAGAACGTCACACGACCCTCCGTGAGGGTGCGTCGCAGCGCCTCGGCGTTCATGTAGCCGAGCATGAGCACGTCCCCTGTGGCGTCGTCCTGGATGATCGCCGGCAGCAGCCCGTCGGCGGCGAACCGGGTTCGCGCGAGGATGTCGTCGACGCTCATCGGACCGGGATCCCGTCGGATGCGAGGGCGGCCTTCACATCTCCCACGGTGAGCTCGCCGTTGTGGAACACAGAGGCGGCGAGCACCGCATCCGCACCTGCGCGCACCGCGGGGGCGAAGTCGCGAGCCGCACCCGCTCCTCCGCTCGCGATCACGGGGACGCTCGACAGCTCGCGCATCGCGCGCACGAGCTCCAGGTCGAAGCCCTCCTTGGTGCCGTCGGCGTCGATCGAGTTCACGAGAAGCTCACCGGCGCCCCGCTCGATCGCCTCGCGGGCCCACTCGAAGGCGTCGCGGTCGGTCTCGGTGCGGCCGCCGTGCGTCGTGACGACGAAACCCGACGGGGTGCGCTCGGAGCGCTTCACGTCGAGCGACAGCACGCACACCTGCGAGCCGAAGCGGTCGGCGATCTCGCCGATCAGCTCAGGACGCGCGATCGCCGCCGAGTTGACGCCGATCTTGTCGGCGCCCACACCGAGCAGACGGGCGACATCCTCGGCGCTGCGCACCCCGCCGCCGACGGTGAGCGGGATGAAGACGTGCTCCGCCGTCTGGGTGACGGTGTCGTACATCGTCGCGCGATCCTCGACCGTCGCGGTGACATCGAGGAACGTGATCTCATCGGCACCCTGCTCGTAGTACTTCGCAGCGAGCTCGACGGGGTCGCCCGCATCGCGGAGACCCTGGAACTTGACACCCTTCACGACGCGGCCGGCGGCCACGTCGAGGCAGGGGATGACGCGGACGACGACGCTCATCAGAGCCTCGCCGCGTGGATCGCGCTCACGAGGATCGCGCGGGCGCCGAGGGCATAGAGGTCATCCATCACCTGGTTCATGTCGCCGCGCGGCACCATGACGCGCACAGCCACCCAGCCGCTCTCGCGCAGCGGCGAGACGGTGGGCGACTCGAGACCTCCCGCGATCTTCGACGCCTCGTCGACGAGGTCCGCCGGAAGGTCGTAGTCGATGAGCACGTACTGACGTGCCACCATGACGCCCTGGATGCGGCGCCGCAGCGTGTCCATGCCCTCGATGTTCTCGCGCGCGGCGATCATGACGGCGGTGGACTGCAGGATGACAGGTCCGAAGATCTCCAGGCCCTGCTTCTTGAGGGTGGAGCCGGTCTCGACCACATCGGCCACGGCATCCGCGACCCCCAGACGCACGGCCGACTCGACCGCGCCATCGAGGCGCACGACGGTGGCGTTCACTCCGTTGGCCTCGAGGAAGTCGCGCACGAGCGCGTCGTAGCTGGTCGCCACGCGGCGGCCCTCGAGATCCTGAAGCGTCTCGAACTCCCCGATGGGTCCCGCGAAGCGGAACGTGGAGGCGCCGAAGTCGAGGGCGTCGACCTCGATCGCAGGCGAGTGCGAGTCGAGCAGCAGGTCGCGGCCCGTGATGCCCACATCCAGGGCACCGGAGCCGACATAGGTGGCGATGTCGCGCGGGCGCAGGTAGAAGAACTCGACATCGTTCCGCAGGTCGGAGACGATGAGCTCCTTCTGGTCGCGCCGTGTGGCGTAGCCGGCCTCGCGGAGCATCTCGACGGCGGTCTCGGACAGCGTGCCCTTGTTGGGCACGGCGATTCTCAACATGGTGTGACTTTCTGGTTGCGAACTCTCATGGCTGGGGGGTCATGGGTTCACAGATGTCGGTACACGTCCTGCAGGGTGAGACCCTTCGCGAGCATCAGCACCTGGAGGTGGTAGAGCAGCTGCGAGATCTCCTCGGCCGCGTCGGCGTCCGACTGGTACTCGGCCGCCATCCAGACTTCGGCCGCCTCCTCGACGATCTTCTTGCCGATGGCGTGAACGCCCGCGTCGAGCTCCTGCACCGTGCGCGAGCCCTCAGGGCGCGCGGCAGCCTTGGAGCTGAGCTCCTCGAAGAGGGAGTCGAAGGTCTTCACCTGTCAAGGCTACCGGGCGCGCGAGGGCTTACTTGACGTCGAGCAGGTCGATCACGAACACGAGCGTGCGCCCGCCGAGTCGGTGACCGGAGCCCGCGGGGCCGTACGCCATGGCGGGCGGGCACACCAGCTGGCGGCGACCGCCGACCTTCATGCCGGGGATGCCCTCCTGCCAGCCCTTGATGAGGCCGGAGAGCGGGAACTGGATGGACGCACCGCGGTCCCAGCTGGCGTCGAACTGCTCGCCGGTCTCGAAGTCGACGCCCACGTAGTGCACGTCGACGGTCGCGCCGGGGTACGCCTCGGCTCCGGTGCCGACTTCGAGGTCGGTGATGACGAGCTCGGTGGGGGCAGGGCCCTCGATGAAGTCGATCTCGGGCTTGGTCTTGTCAGTCATTCGTCCAGTCTCGCAGATGGGGGCATGGACCGCGCGGAGCGCACCATCCGGCAGATCACGAATTCGCTGACGGTGCGCGTCTGACGCTCGACGCCGTCGCGGCGGAACCCGTTGCGCTCGTAGAAGGCGATCGCGCGGGCGTTGTCCCGCAGCACCCAGAGCACGAGCGGATCATCGGTCTGCACAGCATCGAACAGGCGCTGCCCGACACCTTCGCCGTGAAAGAGCGCGTCCACGTACAGCGCTTTCAGCTGCCGGCGCGCGAGGTGGCTGTCCTCCTCCGAGGCGAACCCCATCCATGCGAACCCGGCGATGCGAGAGTCGTGCTCGGCGATGCGGATCACGTCGTCGCCCACGGCGTCGAGCGTGTCGCGCCACATGGCACGCCGAGACGCCAGGTGCTCGTCGGTGAAGTAGTCGGCCGGCAGCAGATGGGCGTAGGTCTGGCGCCACGTCTCGACGTGCAGCTCGGCGAGGTCGTCGGCGTCTCGCCCCTCAGCCGGACGGATCGTGACCGCGGGCATGGGCTCAGCGGACATCGGCTCAGTGCGCGTGCGCGCCGAGCGCGGCGTCGCGGAGCCCCGTGATCGCGGCGTCGATGTCGGCGGCGCCGTAGACGGCGGAGCCGGCGACGAAGGTGTCGGCCCCTGCCTCGGCGGCGATCGCGATCGTGTCGAGGGCGATGCCGCCGTCGACCTGCAGCCACAGGTCGATGCCGTGGCGCTCGGCCGCGGTGCGCAGGGTGCGCAGCTTCGGCATCATCTCGGGCATGAAGCTCTGGCCGCCGAAGCCGGGCTCGACCGTCATCACGAGCACCTGATCGAACTCGGGCAGCAGATCCAGGTACGGCTCGACGGCGGTGCCCGGCTTGAGGGCGATCGACGCGCGCGATCCGATCTCGCGGATGCGGCGCGCGAGGGCGACGGGATTCTCGGTCGCCTCGGCGTGGAACGTCACCGAGAACGCACCCAGCTCCGCGTAGCCGGGCGCCCAGCGATCGGCATCCGTGATCATCAGGTGCACATCCAGCGGGATCGGCGAGATGCGCTGCACCGCGGCGACCATCTGCGGGCCGAAGGTGAGGTTGGGCACGAAGTGGTTGTCCATGACGTCCACATGCACGCCGTCGGCGCTGCGGATGCGCTCGACCTCCGCCTGCATGTTGGCGAAATCGGCGGAGAGGATGCTCGGCTGGATGCGGGCGGTGCTCATGCCTCCACCGTAGTGAGGAGCTGGATGAACATCGCATCGGTTCCGTTGCGGTGCGGCCACAGCTGGGCGGACTCCCCCAGCGCGAGCTCGAGTGGCGCCGTCGCGATCCGGGCGAGCACCTCGGGGGTGTCGATGCGGCGCAGCTGCGGGTGACGCGCGAGGGCGGCATCCACCTGCGCGTTCGTCTCGTCCGGATGCGGCGAGCAGGTCACGTAGGCGAGCACGCCGCCCGGGGCGAGTGCCGCGATCGCCGCGTCGAGGAGCTGCGCCTGGAGCGCCACGAGGTCGGCGAGGTCGGCGGCGGACTTGCGCCAGCGCGCCTCGGGGCGACGGCGCAGCGCGCCGAGGCCCGTGCACGGCGCGTCCAGGAGGATGCGGTCGAAGCGCGCAGACTCGCCGGCGAAGCGACGACCATCCCCTTCGACGACGACCGGCGCATCCGGACCGTCGCCGAACACGGCGAGAGCATTCCGCACGAGCCCCGCGCGGGCGGGAACCATCTCGTTCGCGGTGAGGTGCGCACCACCCAGAGCCGCCTCCGCGGCGAGCAGAGCGGCCTTGCCACCGGGGCCGGCGCACACATCCAGCCAGGACTCGCCGGCGACGACGGGCCGCACGCGAGTGAGCGCGAGGGCGGCAAGCTGGGATCCCTCATCCTGAACCCGCACACGCCCCGCTGCGACCTCGGCGATGCGGGAGGGATCACCGCCCGCCGCTGCGAGGGCGACGGGCGACAGCCGGCCCGGCTCGAAGGTGTCCCCCGCGACGAGCTCCGCCGGATCCGCGAGGCCGGGAAGCGCGGCGAAGGCGACGCGCGGTGCGACGTTGTCGGCGGCAAGCAGCTCGGCGAGCTGATCCCCCGCTCCTTCGGCCTCAAGCGAGGCGCGCAGCGCGCCGACGACCCACTCCGGGTGCGAGTGCTCGATCCCG
Organism: Actinomycetes bacterium; assembly: GCA_023432305.1. Classification (GTDB taxonomy): domain Bacteria; phylum Actinomycetota; class Actinomycetes; order Actinomycetales; family Microbacteriaceae; genus Homoserinibacter. Next base: position 1,445 of record JAEYUT010000034.1, on the reverse strand, counting down.
AGACGGGCATCTCCCGACAGACCGTCGAGCGCCCGCTCCCGCCACGCGTCGGCATCTGAACGCGAGATGGTGCGCAGAACGCCGTTCACGAATCCGGACGCCGACCCCACGCGGGCCTTCTTCACGAGCTCGACGGCCTCCGACAGCACCGCGTGCGGGGCCACCCGCATCCCGAGCAGCTGGTGGGCGCTCATCCGCAGCACGCTGCGCACGGGCGCGTCGAGCTTCGTGATCGGGCGCTTCGCGGCGATCTCGAGGATGCGGTCGTAATACCCCTGCATGCGCAGGGTGCCGTACACGATCTCGGTGGCGAAGCCGGCGTCGGCGCCATCGAGCTTCGCCTCCCGGATGCGCACCGGAAGCAGGAGGTTCGCGTAGGCGTCGCTCTCCTGAACAGCGTTCAGGACATCGAAGGCCACGCGGCGCGCGGGCTGGATGCGACTCACGCGAACACCGTCGTCTCGGCCGTGCGCCCACGCCACCAATCGGCGGCACTCATCGCCTTCTTGCCGGCCGGCTGCACCTGGAGCAGCTCAAGCGGCACATCGCCGGTGCCGACATGCACCGACCTGCCGCGGAGCGCGACCGCACCGGGCGCGAGAGCAGGCGCGTCGTGCGCGATCGCCGCCTCGTGGATCTTGAACCGCTCCCCGTCGAGCACCGTCGTCGCCCCCGGCTCGGGCGTCACGCCCCTCACCCGCGCGAACACCTCGGCTGCGGACCGCGTCCAATCGATCCGACCGTCCTCGAGCCCGAGCTTCGGGGCGAGGGTGACCGCGCCCACCTGCTCCGTCGCGAGAGCGGTGCCCTCGGCGATGTCGTCGACGACGCGCGCGAGCAGCCGCGCACCCGACACGCTCAGCTGGTCGAGCAGGTGACCTGCCGTCTGCACGGCCCCGATGGGGGTCGCCTCCATCGCGAACACCGGCCCCGCGTCCAGCTCCTCCACGAGCTGGAACACCGCAGCGCCCGTCTCGGCGTCGCCGGCGATGATCGCGCGCTGCACGGGTGCGGCACCGCGCCAGCGCGGAAGGAGCGAGAAGTGCAGGTTGATCCATCCGTGCGCGGGTGCCGACAGAATCGGCTCGCGGATGAGGCCGCCGTAGGCGACGACGACACCCAGATCGGCGTTCAGCGCGAGGAGCTCGTCGGCGACCGTCGAGAGCCGGTTCGCCTTGATGACCGGCACCCCCGCCTCGTCGGCCACATCGGCGACGGGCGTCTGGGTGAGCACACGCTTGCGCCCCTGGGGAGCGTCCTCGCGGGTGACGACCGCCACGACCTCGTGCGGCCCGTCGAGAAGAGCGCGCAGGCTCGGGACAGCCGCGGCGGGACTTCCGGCGAAGACGATGCGAAGGGGCATCCTTCGATTCTGCCCTGCCGGACGCCGCCCGGGTGTCAGCCTTCTTCGAACGGCTCCGGATCGTCGAAGCGGGCGCGCAGCG
>JAEYUT010000023.1 GCA_023432305.1 Actinomycetes bacterium | reverse complement strand
GTGCTGGGATTCGACGCCGCGCGCATCGGCGCGCTCTTCGGCCTGGAACCTGCGGTGATGGCGCAGCGGCTGGTGCGGGCGAAGCGCCGCATCCGCGACGCCGGCATCCCGTTCCGTGTGCCGACACGCGCCGATATGCCCGAGCGCCTGCCCGGTGTGCTGCAGGCGATCTACGGCGCCTACGCGATCGACTGGCTCGACCAGGGCGAGCGGTTCCGTGAGTCGCTCGCCGATGAGGCCCGCTGGCTGGCGGTGCTGCTGGCGACGCTGCTCGATGATGAGCCGGAGGGGTGGGGCCTCGCCGCCCTGCTCACCTTCGGGCAGGCGCGCGCCCCAGCCCGTGTCGGCATGCCGTGGCCGGGCATCGACGAGCAGGATGTGGCGCTGTGGGATCCGGAGCTCATCGCCGAGGGCGAGGCTCTGCTGCGGCGAGCATCCGCGCTCGGGGCGCCGCTCGGGCGCTTCCAGCTGGAGGCGGCCATCCAATCCGTGCACTGTGATCGGGCGCGCACCGGGGTCATCGATCGGGAGCGGCTTCGCCTGCTCCACCGCGGACTTGTGGCGGTGGCGCCCACACCGGGGGCGCGCGCCGCGCTCGCGGCCGTCGAAGCGGAGCCTGCCTAGCCTGCACGCACCACCGGCTGCCGCAGGATGGTGCGCAGCTTCTCGGGGGCGGTACGGCGCGGGTCGCTCAGGTAGATCTCGTGGTGCCGGCCCGTCATCTGGAGCCCTTCCCCAGGAATGAACTCGTCGCGCAGCCGGGCGAGCAGCGGTGCTTCGTCGTCGAACGAGCCGATATGCAGCGTCTGCACACACAGGCCCTCCTCGAGCGTCTCGACCCGCACATCCTCAAGCCGCCCGGGCGGCGCCTTCTTGGCGCGCACCGTCTCACGTGCCGCCTCGATGGCCGCGTCGTCGATCCAGTCGGGCACGAAAAGCAGCAGGGTCCAGCTCCACGCCGACTTGTCGCGCGCCGACGTGAACGTCGCCATGTCGTCGGCCCACCACAGTCCTTCGAGAGGCGGCACCACAACGTCGCGCCCTGCCCGCTTGCTCGCGAACTTGAGCGCGTATGCGAGTGGGTAGAGCGCCTCGATCGCCGCGCCGAACGCCTCGGTGTTCGGATCGCCCGCGCCGTCGATCGCGAGGTAGCGGGCCGGTTCGACCGTGAGGATCCGGAACTCGCCCGCTTTCGCCCGGTAGCGGTCGAGCTTCTTGAGGTCGACGACGTCGCCCGGCACTGCTACGCGTCCTCCTCGCGCTGGGCGAGGATCGCACGGCAGATGCGCGAGATCAGCTCCGTCGGCAGCGGCTCGGTGTGGGGGAAGACGACCGAGTCCTTGCCGGAGCGCCTCGGGGCCACCTCGGCCTCGTCGGGGCCCGTCAGGCGCGGCACGGGGTAGAGCCCGATGTGCTTCTTCCACGCCGCGAAGTGCACCGCATAGCGTCCCGCGAGCATGACGGCGGCGATGCCGTAGCGCATCCGCTGCTCGCCATCCGGCACTTCGGCGAGGATCGCATCGCGCACGTCGCGCAGGCGGCTTGCGATGTCTTCGGGAAAGCTGGCGATGTACGCATCGACGGTGGCGGGTGCGGGTGCGGGCATGCCTCCATGGTGGTCGTCGCACGTTCTGCGCGGAACCCCTTGACCGCACCCCTCTGGCGCTTCTCTCAGCCCGGATCTAGCATCGGCACACGACCATCCGCATGCGGAAAGAGGTTCGATCATGAGCGCACCGCTGCAGTACGTGGCTCTCGCCTCTGTCGACGGCTACATCGCCGATCGCGAGGGCAACTGGGATTTCGCGGTTCCGGATGCGGAAGTGCATGCCTTCATCAACGAGCTGTGCCGCCCTGCGGAGCTGTCGCTCGTCGGGCGGCGGATGTGGGAGGTGGACTCATGGTGGGCCACCGTCGATGTGACGACGCTGCCCCCCGTGGAGCGCGCGTGGGCGAAACGCTGGCTTGAGGTGCAGAAAGTGGTGTACTCGCGCACCCTCGAGAAGGTCGATGTGCCGGGTGTGGTGCTGCGGCGCGAGTTCGACCCCGTGGAGGTGGGGCTCTGGAAGGCGGAGGCGGACGCCCCGTTGCAGATCGCGGGTGCGACCCTCGCGTCGGTGGCCGCGCGCGCGGAGCTGCTCGACGAGCTGCACATCTTCCGGGCGCCGGCGATCGTGGGCGGCGGCACGCCGTTCCTGGAGGAGGATGTGCGCCTGACGCTCGACCTGCGGGCGGTGCGCGAGTTCGCGAACGGCTTCACCTACGCGCACTACCGCGTGCTGCCCTGACGCAGCGCCGGGGATGCATGAGGGCGAACGCGTGCGCCCGCGTCCGCCCTCATGAGCTGTGTGGGCGTCAGATCGCCTCGATGCGCAGGGTCAGCCCGCTCTCCCCGGCCGCGACGACGGTCACCGAGGTGAGATCCGGCACCACATAGTCGGCGAAGTCGCGCAGGTCGTCGGCCTGCATAGTTCCCACGATCGCGACGGTGATGCATCCGGCGCCGCGCGCCGAACGGAGGCCGGCGACGGTGTCCTCGAAGGCGATCGCGGTGCCCTCGTTGCGCTGTCCCTTGTGGAACGGCTCGGGGTCGGGCTTGCCGTTGACGACCGCGTCACCCGTGATGAGGTGCTCGGGCATGGGGATGCGGCCGGCCGCGAGGCGCGCCTTCGCGACGGGCAGCGCGGCGGATGTCACGACAGCCCAGCGCTCGCGGGGCAGGCTCGCGATGAGGTCGAGTGCACCCGGGGTGGTGGGGATCGGCTCGGTCGACGTGCTCTCGAGCTCGTTGAGCCGGTCGACGGCCCCGTCGACGCGATCTGCGGCGACGAAGCTCCCCACGAGGTCGCGGGCGGTGCGACCGTGGAACGAGAGGGTCTCGGGAAGCTCGACGCCTTCCTCCGACGCCCACTCACGCCAGGCGTGCTCGACGGCGGGGATCGAGTTCACGAGGGCGCCGTCCATGTCGAACAGCAGCTCGGAGACGTCGACGGTGTGCACGGTGGGGACAGGGGTGGCGCTTTCAGTGGTCACGCAGTGTTCTCAATCGTGAGGGAGGGGATGATCATCGTCTTGATGGCGGTCGGGTCGGTGTGCCCGCGCAGGAGCGCTTCGCCGACGACCTCCAGGCCGTAGCGGCCTGTCACGAGGTCGGCGACCCGGACGCGGCCGGAGGTCATGAGGTCGATCGCCGTCGGCCAGGTGTTCACGTAGCGGAACGTGCCGGTGACGGTGATCTCGCGGTGCTGGATGAGCGAGATGGGAACCTCGAGGTCGATGTTGCCCATGCCGACGAGCACGGCGGCGCCGCCCGGTCGGATGAGGGCGAACGACGGCTGGATGGCGCGCGCGCTGCCGGAGGCGTCGAGGTAGACGTCGAAGTGACGGTCGAAGCGCGAGAGGTCGTCGGTGGTGGGGTCGATCGTCTCGGTCGCCCCATGGCGTGCGACGACGTCGCGGCGGTGCGCCATGGGGTCGCTCACGACGATCTCGGTGGCGCCGAACGCGCGGGCCGCTTCGGCGCACATCACGCCGATGGGGCCGGCGCCCGTGATGAGCACCTTCGATCCGCTTGTGATGCCGGCGCGGCGGGCGGCGTGCACCGCCACCGAGAGAGGCTCGACGAGCGCGCCCTCCTCATCCGTCATCGTGTCGGGGATCGCGTGGGCGAAGTCGTCGTCGATGAGCACGAACTCCGCGAAGGAGCCGTCGATCGGGTACGCCCCGTAGAACTCCATGTCGTGGCACAGGTGGTACGAGCCGGTCTTGCACGGCCCGCAGCGACGGCACGGGCGCTGCGGTTCGAGAGCGACGCGCTGCCCGATGCGAGCGGGATCGACGCCCTCGCCCACCGCGGAGATCTCGCCGGCGGTCTCATGGCCGAGCACGATGGGGCCGTCGACGACGATGTCGCCGACCCGTCCCGTCTCGAAGAAGTGGGTGTCGGAGCCGCAGCATCCGACAGCGGTGACGCGCACCAGCACCTGGCCGGGCCCGGGCGTCGGAACGTCGCGACGCTCGAGCTGCACCGTCGCGGGAGCGACGAGCACGCTCGCGAGCATGGACGAAGAAGACATAGGTGTCCTTAACAAGGGTGTGCGGGGGGATTGTCGCCGGCGCGCAGAGGCCGGAAGGTATGAGCGGGGCCGGCCCCCGAGGAGGAGCTCGGAGGCCGGCCCGAATCTGCGGTGCTTAGCCGCGGACCTCGGTGATGAGGTCCTGCCACTTGCCGATGACCGACTCGCGGTTCTCGGTGAGCCATGCGACGTCGCGCTCGACCCACTTGACCGAGTCGTACGCCGGGAGGAACTCGGTCTCGTACGTCTCAGCGGTGGTCATGCGGACGGTGCCGATGGCCTCCGCGAGAGCGACCTGGCCCTCGGGGCTCATGATGTAGTTGATGACCTTCTTGGCCGTCTCGGGGTTCGGGCCGCCCTTGATGACCGCGGTGCCGAACGCCGACGCGCTCGTGCCTTCCTCGGGGTAGACGAGCTTGAGGTTCTCAGCGCCCGACTTGATGAGGCTCGCGATGCCGTCCTCGTAGGTGAGGCCGGCGACGTACTCGCCATCGGCGACCGACGCGAACGCAGCCGACGACGACGACGCGATCACGAGGTCGTTGCGCAGCAGCGCCTCGATGTAGTCCCACGCCTCGGTCGAGTCGTTGCCGAACACGGCCATGATGTTGGAGACGTTGTTCCAAGCGGACGACGACGAGGTCGGGTCGGCCATGAGGATCTTGCCCTTGAGCGCCGGGTTGAGGAGGTCCTCGTAGCCGTTGATCTCGATGCCGAGCTCGGCCTCGAGCTCCGGGTTGACGGCGAACGCGACCGACGAGATGTGGTCGACGTTGTAGAAGCCGTTGGTCGACTTGTACTCGGGGAGGAGGGTGTCCTCGTAGTCCGACAGCCAGTGCTCGAAGATCTCGCTGTGCTTGTCGCCGTCGGCGGTGTCGAGGCCGCCCCACATCATGTCGCCCTGCGGGTTGCCGCTCTCGGACTGGATGCGGGTGGTGAGCTCGCCGGCGTTGCCGCTGACGACCTCGATGTTGATGCCGGGGAACTGCTCCTCGAGCAGGCCCGAGAGCGCGTTGAGGTCGTTCTCCGTCATCGTCGAGTAGAGAACGAGGTTCATCTGCTCGTCGGTGCCGCCGGTGCCGCCTTCGAGGTCGGCAGCGGAGCAGCCGGTGAGAGTGAGTCCGGCGGCGAGGGCGATGCCCAGGCCCGCCTTGGTGATGTTGCGCATGTTCTTCCTTACAGATTCTTCGTTGATTGCAGGGATGGGTGTTGCAGGGGTTGAAGGCTCCGTGAGGGGCCTCACATCTTCACGTCCTCCTCTCGCGTGAACTTGAGGTAGACGAGCAGCACGATCGCTGTGAGCACCGTGAGCACCGTCGAGAAGGCGCACGCCAGTCCGTAGTTGCCGCGCGTGATGGCGACGTACGCCGACATGGTGAGCGTGATGGTCTGGTTGTTGTAGAGGATGATTCCCGCGGCCATCTCGGTGACGATCGCCACGAAGCTGAGGATCGCGCCCGAGGTGATGCCGTTCGCCATCATCGGGACGGTGATCTTGCGGAACGTCTTCAGCTTCGACGCGCCGAGGCTGCGGGAGGCTTCCTCCATCGACATCGGGATGTGCATGAGCGTCGCCGTCGCCGAGCGGATCGTGTACGGCATGCGCCGGATCACGAGCGCGAGGATCATGATCGCCGCGGTTCCCGTGAGCGCGAGCGGCTGCCCGTTGAACGCGAGGATCAGGGCGATGCCGATGACGGCTCCGGGGAGGATGTACGGGATCATCGCCATCGTGTCGATGAAGTTGTTGGCGAAGTTGGAGCGTCGCACCACGAGGTAGGCGATGAGCACCGACAGCACGATGATGATGGCCATCGAGATGGTGCCGAACCAGAGCGTGTTGAGCGTGGAGCGCACGAGCAGGCGATCCATGGCGTTCTCGTAGTTCTGGAACGAGTAGCCGGGGAGGAACACCGAGGCGTTGCTCTTGCGGAACGACAGGTACATCACGTAGATCTGCGGCAGGAACGCGAGGCCGACGATCACGTACATGTAGACGTGCATGCCGATGCTCTTGAGGCCCCGGGGCTTGATGCGCTGGATGGGTGCGCTCGCCTTCAGCGTGAAGCTGAACTTGCCGGCCGCGTACTTCTGGAACCAGAACACGATCGCGGTGACGATGACGCCGATGACGCCGATCGCGGCTGCGAAGTTGTGGTTGGTGCCGGTCTCGCCGAGGTACTGGTTGTAGATCTCGACCGTGAACGTGCGGTAGCCCTCGCCGATGAGCAGCGGGGTGCCGAAGTCGGCGAAGGTGCGCATGAACACGAGCAGCGAGGCGGCGAGCATCGTGGGAACGGTGAGGCGCAGCGTGACCGTGAGGATGCGCTTGAGGCCGGAGCTTCCCATGAGGGAGGCCGCTTCGAGCAGCGAGTTGTCGATGCTGCGGAACGCGCCGTTCATGTACACCGACACGAGCGGGAACAGCTTCAGGCTCAGCACGAACACGAGTCCGCCGAAGCCGTAGATGCTGCCCATCTCGATCCACGGGAAGACGGTTCCCATGATCTGCGTGACGAGTCCGTTGCGACCCATGAGCAGGATCCACGCGTAGGCGCCGATGAACGGAGCCGACATGCACGAGAGCACAGCGCCGATGAACAGCAGCTTCTGCCCGCGCAGCTTGAAGTACGTGTAGAAGTACGAGAACGGGATGCCGATCGCGAGCGAGACGAGCGTCACCGCGATGCTCAGCACGAAGCTGTTGTAGATCGTGGAGAAGTAGTAGCTCTTCGCGAAGAAGTCGACGAAGTACTGGAGCGTGAACTCGCCTTCGCCGTTGACGACCGACTCCTTGAGCACCTGCCACAGCGGGAAGATGAGGAAGGCGCCGAAGAGCACCAGGAGCGCGAGCGTGACGATGGTCCAGAAGTCGAGCTGCTTGAGCTCGCGCTTCTTGCGGGGCGTCTGGACGGGTGCCTCGACGCCGGGGGTGAGCGTCGCACTCATCAGGCGACTCCCGCCTGGACGGTCTGGCCGGTGCGGAGGTTCATGAGGCCGTCAGCCGTGTAGATGTTGACACGGTGGCGCTTGAGGTCGAGGAAGACCTTCATGCCCTCAGCGAGTCCGTCTTCGTACTCCGACTCCTGCACGGCCTCAACGTGGGTGCCGTCGGCGAGTTCGAGCGCGTAGTGGGTGTTCATGCCGAGGAACATGCCGTGCTTCACGGTGGCGGGGATGCCGCTCGTGGCTGCCGCGTCGAGCACGAACTGCTCGGGACGCACCGACACCTTGACGGGGGTCGTCGTGGCGGGCGCTTCGACATCCGGAACCTCGACGGTGGCGCCGGCGACGGTGAGCTCGGCGCCGTTCACGCCGGCGGCGAGGGTGCCGTCGAGCATGTTGGTGCGGCCGACGAAGTTGGCGACGAATTCGTTGGAGGGGCGGTGGTACAGCTCACGCGGCGTGCCGAGGTGCTGGATGACGCCGTCCTTCATGACCGCGATGCGGTCGGAGACGGCCATGGCCTCCTCCTGGTCGTGCGTGACGTAGACGGTCGTGGTGCCGACGCGCTTCTGGATCTCGCGGATCGCTTCGCGCATCTCGACGCGGAGCTTGGCGTCGAGGTTGGAGAGCGGCTCATCCATGAGGAGCACGTCGGGGTGGGTGACGAGCGCGCGGGCGAGCGCGACTCGCTGCTGCTGGCCGCCGGAGAGGCGGTCGGGCATGGCGTCGGCCCACTTGTCGATCTGCACGAGCTCGATGTACTCCTGCGCGCGGTCGCGCACCTCGCCACGGGGAACATCCATGTTGCGGAGGCCGAACTCGACGTTCTTGCGCACGGAGAGGTGCGGGAAGATCGCGTAGTTCTGGAACACCATGCCGATGCGGCGCTTGGCGGGGTCGAGGTCGTTGATGCGACGCTCGTTGAAGTAGATGGATCCGTCTTCGATCGAGTTGAAGCCGGCGATCATGCGCAGGAGCGTGGTCTTTCCGCAGCCCGAGGGGCCGAGCAGGGTGAAGAACTCGCCCGGCTGGATCTGGACCGAGAGGTCACGGATGACGGTGCTGTCGCCGTAACGCTTGGTCACGCCATCGACGTTAATGTTGATGCTCAAAGTAGCCTCCGAATAGTTCTGTGACAGATCATAAGCACATCGCTCGACGGAGCGTGTACTCTGCTCAGGTGAGCAAGTCACTGTCGATCGACGATCAGGTCAAATGCATCTACGTCGCCATCCAGCACCTCGAGCACGACCGGTCGACGGTCGAGATCGCCGAAGAGCTCGGAATCTCGCGCTTCATGGTGGGTCGCATGATCAAGCGGGCCCGCGATGAGGGACTCATCGAGGTGGTGCCGAAGATGATCGACCCGATCGATGTGAAGCTCTCGAGCGCCCTCGCCTCGAAGTTCAAGCTGCAGGCCGCCTACGCGGTCGTCCCGGCGATCGACACCCTCGAGCAGACCCGCTCCACGATCTCCGCGTTCGCCGCGAAGGTGCTCGCCGAGACGGTGCAGGAGGACGACACCATCGGCCTCGCCGCGGGTCGCACCATCCTCGAGATGTGCACCCAGATCTCCGAGCTGCCCACGTGCGACATCGTGCAGATCACCGGCGTCGCCACGACCGACGCCAACGAGAGCATGCACGCCGTCATGACGCTCAGCAGCATCGCCCGCGGCCGCATGTACCCGCTGCACGCGCCGTTCGTGACCACGGATGCGCGCGCCGGTGAGGCGATCGCCGCTCAGCCGGGTGTGAAGCAGGCTCTCAACCGCATGAACGGCATCGACAAGGCGGTGCTCTCGGTGGGCGGCTTCCCGAACGACGCCCTCCTCGCCGAGCAGGCGCGCGTGCTGGGTGAGCTCGACCGACTCGCCGAAGCGGGGCTCGTTGCTGAGATCGGCACGACCCTGCTCGACGCCGACGGGAACCCGCTCGATGTGCTCGCGGGCCGCATGGTGGGCATCACCACCGAGCAGCTGCGCCAGGTGCCGCTGAAGCTCGTCGTCGCCGGAACCGAGGGCAAGCACCGCGCGATCCTGGCCGCCCTGCGCGCCGGCCTCGTGGATGTGCTCGTCACCGACGCGAACACCGCCCGATTCGTATTGGAGAATGCATGACCGCCGCTGCCCCCGCCGACCTGATCGTCTCGGGGGCAACGGCTCTCGGCATCGAGCTGGGCTCCACCCGCATCAAGCTGTGCCTGGTGGCTGAGGACTCCCCCGCCACCGTGCTCGCCACGGGCGGCCACACCTGGGAGAACCAGTTCGTGGATCGGCGCTGGACGTACTCGCTCGAACAGGTGTGGTCGGGCCTGCGCGCCGCCTACGCGGATCTGATGGCGTCGGTCTCGTCGACGTATGGCGTTGCGCCCACCACGTTCGGTTCGATCGGCGTCTCGGCGATGATGCACGGGTATCTGGCGTTCGACGCCTCGGATGAGCTGCTGGTGCCGTTCCGCACGTGGCGCAACACCACCACGGGCGCCGCATCCGAGGAGCTGACCGAGCTGTTCGGCATGAACATCCCGCAGCGCTGGTCGGTGTCGCACCTGCGCCAGGCGATGCTCGACGGAGAAGCTCACGTCGGCTCGGTCGCGTTCCTCACGACCCTCGCCGGTTACGTGCACTGGCAGCTCACGGGCGAGCGGGTGCTGGGCGTCGGAGACGCATCCGGCATGTTCCCGATCGATGCGGCGACGGGCGATTTCGACGAGCGGATGCTCGCGCAGTTCGACGCGCTGGTGGAGGGCGCGGTGCCGCCGCTGCGGTCGCTGCTGCCGCGCGTGCTGACGGCGGGTGCCGAGGCTGGCTCTCTGACTGAGGCGGGTGCCGCGCTGCTCGACCCGTCGGGTGCGCTGCGCCCCGGCATCCCGTTGTGCCCGCCCGAGGGCGACGCCGGCACCGGCATGGTGGCCACGAATGCGGTGTCGCCGCGCACCGGCAACATCAGCGCCGGCACCAGCATCTTCGCGATGGTGGTGCTGGAGCGCCCGCTCACGCAGCTGCACCACGAGCTCGACCTGGTGACGACCCCCGCGGGCGACACAGTGGCGATGGTGCACTGCAACAACGGCGCGAGCGAGCTGGGTGCCTGGATGGGCCTGTTCCAGCGCTTCTCGGAGGCGGCGGGGCTGTCGCTCACGCAGGATCAGATCTTCGAGACGATCTTCCGCGAGGCGCTCACCGGCGACGCGGATGCGGGCGGCCTGCTCGCCTACCCGTACCTGTCGGGCGAGCACATCGTGGGTCTCACCGAGGGGCGCCCGCTCGTGATGCGCACCCCCGACAGCTCGTTCACTCTCGCCAACCTGGTGCGCGCCCAGATCTACGGCGTGTTCGCGACCCTCGCGCTCGGCATGCAGGTGCTGTCGGATGAAGGTGTGGAGGTGGACCGCATGTTCGCCCACGGAGGCCTGTTCCGCACCGCGGGTGTGGCGCAGCGGTTCCTCGCGGCGGCGATCGGGGCACCGGTTGCGGTTGGTTCAACCGCGTCTGAGGGCGGCGCGTGGGGTGTGGCGGTGCTC
>JAEYUT010000011.1 GCA_023432305.1 Actinomycetes bacterium | reverse complement strand
ATTTGAACCCACGGATGGCGTGAACCATCACATGTTTTCGAGACATGCTCCTTCGGCCGCTCGGACACGGTACCGCCAACGAGTCTAACGGATGATTCGGGGTGCTTCGAACCATGGTCGCGCTGGACGGACGAGCGCGCCAGCCGCAAGCCCTTGTGGGTGCCGAGTCGCGCGCGCATCATGGTCGCATGACTCCCGACGAGATCCTGGACCCTGACGAGCGCGCCGAGCAGCTGACATCCGCGCCCAAGGCGGTGCCCGAGGACGCGGCACCGCGCATCACCCTCTCGGAGGGCAGCGACGGCGCGACCCGCATCGATATCGCCGACACGGCGGCGGTGCGTCCGGGAGGCCCGGATGGCGACATCCGGGTGGAGTTCGTGCAGGACGTCGAGGCCGTCATCGAGATCGACGCGGGCCCCGAAGCCGACTGAGCGACGCCGACAGCGCGACGCCGGGGGCCGCCCCCGTCAGCCGGCGATCGCCGCGCGCAGCCCTTCGACGAGCGGAGTCGTGGGGTGGCCGATGAGGCGCGAGAGGTCGCCCGTGGTCTCCGCGAGAGCGCCCGCGCGGATGTTCGCATCCAGCGCGATCATGAAGCCGATGGCCCCCGGGTCCACGCCGAAGCCCTGCAGGCGCTCGGCGTACTGCTCTGCGGTGAGGCGCTCGTAGATCACCTCGCGTCCGACGATCGCGCCGATCGCCGCGGCGAGCTCGTCGAAGTTCCACGCGTCGTCGCCGCCCAGCTCGTAGACCGCGCCGATGTGCCCGTCTGTCGTGAGCACGACCGCGGCGGCCTCCGCATAGTCCGCGCGGCTGGCCGAGGCGACGCGACCATCCCCCGCGCTCGAGGCGAGCACGCCCGTGGCGCGCGCAGGCTCGATCTCGCGCACATAGTTCTCGGTGTACCAGTTGTTGCGCAGCACGGTGGCGGGAAGGCCCGCGGCGGCGATCGCCTCCTCGGTGGCCTTGTGCTCGGGGGCGATGACCAGAGATGAGATGTCCACATGCGGGGCGCTCGTGTAGACGAACTGCGACACCCCCGCCGCGGCGGCGGCCTCGACCACAGCCGTGTGCTGCGGCACACGCCGGCCCACCTCGGAGCCCGAGATGAGCAGCACCTTGTCGGCGCCGGTGACCGCCGCCTGCACCGTCGCGGGCTCGTCGTAGTCGAGGTGCACCGTCTCCACGCCCGTTGCCGCGAGATCGGCGATCTTCGCGGTGTCGCGCGCGCCGGCGCGGATGTCGGAGGGTGCGACGCCGCGCTCGCGGAGGGCGTCGATGACGAGCCGGCCGAGGTGTCCGGAGGCTCCGGTGACGAGGATGGTCATGGCGGTTCCTTTCGCTGACGACGCGGATGCACCCCGCGCGAGCGGCTGACGCATCCGTCGGATGCTCATCCACTGTCCGCGATCGTCTCAGGGTTTCCCTGGGATCGCCCGACAGTGTGCGCCGCCGGCGTCGCCGCCGCAGACGCGCGGATGGCGGCACCCCGCAGGGCGCCGCCATCCTCGCAGAGGGGTCAGCGGGTGAGCGTCACGCCGAGGGTCGCGAGCACGCCGAACAGCACACCCCAGAGGATGATCGACACGATCTGCCACAGGATCACCGCATTGCGCGAGGCGCCGAACGACACCATCGCGGCCGAGGTGATCTGGCTGGGGAGGAGGGTCTGGCCGAGCAGGCTGACGCCGGCGACGCCGTACCGGTCGAAGCGCTCGCGCAGCTTCCGGCGACGTGCGCTCTCGGGCTTCGCAGGGCGTCCGGCCGTGACCTTGCTGCGCACACCGTGCGCCGCGAACACGAACGCGAGCATCGAGATGATGTTGCCGATCACGGCGGCGGTGATCGCGACAACAGGGTGGACGCCGACGATCACGCCGACGACCGAACCGAAATACGACTCGACGAACGGGATCGCGGCCACCAGCGCCACGCCGAGCCACTGCAGGAGCTCGGGGAAGGAGGCGGTGAATTCACGGAGCGCGTCGATCATGGGGGTGCCTTTCGTGGGGTGGGAGGTGAGCCGCAGAGCCGTGCGCTCCGAGGCGGTGACTTCATCCTGTGCGAGGGGCGGAACCTGCGGCAGTGTCGGGATGTCATGAGTCGCAGGGCAACAGCGCACGCCCGACCATGACATCTGTCACTGGCCTAACCTGGGGGCGTGTCTCAGCCTGAACCCCCCGTCCGCGGCGTCCACACCACGTGGGTCACGACGCTCGGCTCCCTCGTGTTCATGGTGGCGGTGCTGGTCGGCTTCTCACTGCTGCTGCTCGTCGACGTGCTCGCTCCCGGCGCGACCCCGGTGCAGGCGGCGACCGTCGTGGCTATGCTCGCGGCTGGCGCGATCGCGATCCGCTTCTGCTGGTTCATGCGCATCGGTCTGGGCGGCGGACTGCCGCATCCCGGATGGACGGCGGCGCTGCTGCTGACCTCCACCGCGGCGTGGGTGCTCGGGCTGTGGGCGCCGGGGGCCGCCCTCATCGCGGCAGTGCCGCTCGTGACGGCCGGCACCCTCGTCGCCGCGCTCCTGCCGAAGGGCGCGCGGATCGCGGTGACGCTCGTCGTGCTCGTGGCCGCGGCCGTGCATGTCGTGCTCGGCTCCTGGCTCGCCGTCCCCGCCGAACTTGACGCGGGCGGCCCGGTGTGGATCATCGGCTTCTACAGCGCGGCACTGCCGATCATGGTGTTCTCCAGCATCTGGTGGTGGGAGATCGTGGTCGCCCTCGATCGTCACCGTCGCGCAGCGGGCGAGCTCGCGGTCGCCGAGGAGCGGCTGCGGTTCGCGGCCGACCTGCACGACATCCAGGGACACCACCTGCAGGTCATCGCGCTCAAGGCCGAGCTCGCCGAACGTCTTCTCGAGCGCGACCTCAGCGCGGCACGCGAGCAGCTGCACGAGACCCGCCTCATCGCCAAGCAGGCCCTCGAGGAGACCCGTTCGCTCGTCGCCGGCTATCGGGGCGTCGACCTCGATGCGGAGCTCGAGAACGCGCGGGAGGTTCTGGAGCTCACCGGCGCCGAGTGCGAGCTCGACGTCGACGCTCTGCCGTCCGACCCCGAGGTGCGCCGTGTGCTGGCGCTCGCCGTGCGGGAGGCGACCACCAACATCCTTCGCCACAGCTCCGCCACGCGCGCCGCGATCCGGATCTCCACCGACCCTGACGGGGTCGCCCTGGTGATCGTCAACGATGCGCCGAACGAGCGCGAGGTGCGTGACAGTGCGAGCAGCGGACTCGCGGGCCTGCGCGAGCGGGTCGCGGCGGTCGGGGGCACGCTCGACGACTCGCTCCACGAGGGCGAGTTCCGTCTCGAGGTGCGCGTGCCGACGGCCGCGGAGGTGCGCGCGTGACCGCCCCGATCCGCCTCCTGATCGCCGATGACGAGCACCTCATCCGCGGGGCCCTCGCCGCACTTCTCGCGCTCGAAGACGACATCGAGGTCGTCGCGAGCGTCGACAACGGGCAGGCGGCCGTCGATCAGGCGGTCCAGCTGCGCCCGGATGTGTGTCTGCTGGACCTCGAGATGCCGCAGCTCGACGGCGTGGAGGCCGCGTCGCGCATCCTCTCCCGCGTCTCGACGCGCGTCGTGATCGTCACCCGACACGCGCGCCCCGGGGTGCTGCGGCGCGCGCTCGCCGCACGGGTCTCCGGGTTCGTGCCCAAGTCGACCCCCGCCGAGGATCTCGCGCACGTCATCCGCGATGTCGCCGCAGGCAAGCGCTACATCGACCCCGAGATCGCCGCGACGGCCCTCACCGCCGAGCGCTGCCCGCTCACCGATCGCGAGCTCGACGCGCTGCGGCACGCGCGCACCGCCGTGAGCGTGCAGGAGATCGCGGACGCCCTGCACCTCGCCCCCGGCACCGTGCGCAACTATCTCTCCTCCGCGATGACGAAGCTCGACGCACGCACGCGCCACGAAGCCGCGGAGATCGCGTGGACGCAGGGCTGGATCTGAGTCAACCCCCGTTCGCGCACCGGCCGCGCCCCCTACCGTGAGGGCGAGGCGCGACGAGAGGAGAGGCATGGCTCAGATAGAGACGGACGCGGAGCGGATCGCGCGGGCCGCGGGTGCGAGCGGGGTGACGATCGCCGTCGCCGAATCGCTCACGGGTGGTGCCATCGCGCAGGCACTCGCGAAGGCACCCGATGCATCCGAGTGGTTCGCGGGAGGCGTCGTCGCCTACAGCGTCGAGACGAAGAACCGCGCACTCGGGGTGCCGGTGGGCCCTGTGGTGACGGGGCCTGTCGCCCGGCAGATGGCGGAAGGGGTGCGGGAGCTCGTGGGGGCGGATGTCGCGGTCGCGGTCACGGGAGTCGGGGGCCCGGATGTCGAGGAAGCCCGTCCGCCCGGGACCGTCTTCATGGCGGTCTCCCACGGCGAGGAGACTCACGTGAGCGAGCACGCCTTCGAGGGCGAACCGGGTGAGATCGTCGAGCAGACGGTCGCCGCAGCCCTTCTCGCGCTGCGCGACGCTCTCGACACCTGACGGGCGCGTGTGACTCTCGCTCCGCAGAAGCGGAGCGAGAGCTCAGGTGATGCTCTCGGCGGTCTGCTCGAGGTCGCTGCGCGGTTCGCGCTGGGTTGCGATCGCGGTGCCCGCCGCGACGCACACCAGCACGATCGCCAGCAGCTGCACCGGCCCCAGACGCTCACCCAGCACCATCCATCCGAACACTGCGGCGACGACCGGGCCGAACGCCGTGATGATCGCGTACAGCCGCGGAGTGATGCGCCGCAGGATGAACGTGTCGAGTGAATAGGGGATCGCCGACGACAGCAGACCGATGCCGAGCAGAAGCCCCAACACCGGCCAGGAGAACTGCGCCGACGGCAGGCCGAACGCCGCCACCGGCAGGATGAGCAGGAGACTCACGATGCTCGCCACCGTGAGCCCCTCGAGCCCGGGAAGCGCGAGCGCGACACGGCGCGTGAGCAGGATGTAGGCGGCCCACGCGGCGGCCGCGGTGAGGGCGAGGGCGACGCCCCATCCGTCGATCTGGCCCTCGAGCCCCGTGAGCAGAACGACGCCCGCTCCCGCGACGACCACGCACATCACATCCAGCACCCGGCGCGAGGTCGCCAGCGCCAGCAGCAGCGGCCCCAGGAACTCGATCGTCGCAGCGATCCCGAGCCCCAACAGGTGAACCGACTCGTAGAACGTCAGATTCATGACCGCGAGCGACACGCCCAGCAGCACGGCAGGCCACAGGCGCCGCCAGGTGAGCAGCGAGCGACGCGGGCGATAGAACGGCAGCAGCACCACGAGCATCACCAGCTGACGCACGGCCACCACGATCGGCGAGCCGACGAAGCCGATCGCGACCCCCGCGAGCGCGGAGCCGAAGTTGATGGACACCTCGGTGCCCACCTGGGTGGTCGCGCCGACGACGGTGCGGGCTCGGGTGCTCTCGGGTGCGGCGGTCACGCTCCCATTCTGGGGGCGGGCCTCCCCGTCGCGCGCCTGCGCTCCTATGCTCGACGCATGGCAGACAAGCCGAGCCTCGACCCGAGGTACGACCCGGCGTTCCAGCGCGGCTTCGATCCGGGCGCGGCAGCTGATGCCCCGCGGCCCGCTGTGGTGCATTCACCCACCCCGATCACCCGGCTCACGCCCGCCTCCTCCGTGCACGAGTCGTCATCCGCTCGGCCCTCCGTCGCCCCGCCGGGGACAGGATCCGCGGACGCAGCTGTGGCCGCCTCCCCACCATCCGAAGTGGACGGCCTGCCCGCTCAGCTCCCCCTCGGGCCGGCGCCGTGGCGCAACCCCTTCGTCGTCGCACTCGCCGTCATCGGGGTTCTCTGCATCGCCGCGGGCGTCTTCGTGCTGCAGTACGCGACGCGCGAAGCCGAAGGGGAGCTGCTCTTCACCCAGGGCGGCTACGTGCTCTTGCAGTCGCTCGTGCTCGCCGCGCCGCTCGCGGTCTTCACGGGGGTGCTCATCCTGAGTGCCGTGCTCGTGCTCTTCGCCGTGCACTGGGGGCGCCTCCCGCACCGCGAGGAGTGACCGCCCCGAGTGGGCCCTCTCAGAGCTGGCAGCTCGGACACCAGGTGGCCATGCGCTCCTCGCCCGGCACACGTCCCAGCTCGCCGCTGCGCAGCGGCGTGCCGCAGCGCAGACACGGCCGCCCCGCCCGCCCATAGACCCAGCTGCGTCGACCCGGTCGGGTGTCGCCCGTCGTCACCCGGATGCTGCGCGAGCGGTTCGCGTGCAGCATCCGGTGGGCGAGAGAGAGGACCGCGGGCACATCGTCGATGTCGCCGACGGGCCGGGTGGGCAGCAGACCGCGCACGAAGCACAGCTCGTTCGCGTACACGTTGCCGATGCCGGCGAGGTTGCGCTGGTCGAGCAGCGCCGTGAAGATCGGCACCTCAGGTGCGGCGACAAGACGCTTCAGCGCAGCCTCGGCATCCCAGTCGGAACCCAGCAGGTCGGGTCCGAGATGCCCCACCACCCGGTCTTCCTCGAAGCGCGGCACGACCTCCAGGATCCCCAGTTCGAAGCCCACCGACTGGATCTCCTCCACCCCGAGCACGGCTCGCGCGAGATGCGCGGGGCGCGTCCAGCGCTCGCCGCGGTGGAACA
>JAEYUT010000371.1 GCA_023432305.1 Actinomycetes bacterium | reverse complement strand
CTCCCGAGGTGAACGGCTCATCGGCGAGCGACGGCGCGCAGTGGCGGGCGACGCCCGTGGTGCCGTGGGTCCAGTCGATGACGGGCCATTCTCCGTCGCCGTCGCGCGGCACGACCACGAGCCCGCTGGCCACCGCGGGCTCGCCGTCGCCCGTCGTGGTCGTGTAGAGGATGCGCCAGGCGCGCGCGCTCTCGGGAACCCCGCGGTCGAAGCGCTCGGCGCGGATGAGCTCGCCGGGTTCGACGGGCACATCGCGCGGGGAGGCGTAGAACTCGTCGACGGCGGGCCCTGCGCTCAGCCGCAGGCTCAGGCCCGCGCCCGCGATCGCGAGGGCGAGGGCGAGGACCGCGGCGACAGTGCGCGTCCACCTCGCCCACAGCGGCCGCTCCCGGGCGACCCGCGCCGCACGATGCTGACGGATGGCGAGCACGAGCATCCGGATGCCGGTGACGATCAGCAGACCGCCGAAGGCCACAGCCACCACAAGCGCCGTGACATCCGGCCAGGTCAGCGCGAGCACTCCCGCGATCACGGTGGCCGCTCCCACGGCACCGGCGGCGATGCGCGCATCCGCGGTCTGTCCGGCGCGCACCACCGAGCCGAGCTGCAGCACGCCGCGGATGACGAGCGCGACCGCGACGACGACGGTCGTGATGCGCACCGTGAGACCGGGCAGGGCGAGCACGACGATCGCCGCGGCCGCCCACAGGATCGCGGCCGCGATTCGGACAGCCCGCCGTTCGGTGTCGCGATCGGAGAGCAGCTCGATGCCGGCCTGCACGATCAGGGCGATGCCGAGCAGCCACGCCATCGTGCCGAGTGACGTGGTGGGCCGCACGATGAGCACGATGCCGAGCGCGACCGCCGTCGCTCCGAGCAGCCCGAGCGCGACGCGCCCAGCCGGTCCGCGGCCGAGCGGTGCTGTGTCCGCGGTCACGGGGCGAGCTCGATCGTCATGTAGACGCTGTTCGGATCGAGCACGTAGTCGGCGAACGGCTCCGTCACGACGAAGCCCGCGCGTGCGTAGAGCGTGCGAGCCGGGATGAAGAAGTCCTGCGATCCCGTCTCGAGACTCACCCGGCGGTATCCGCGCCGACGCGCCTCATCGAGCACGTGAGCGAGCAGGCGGCGGCCGATCCCGCGCCCGCGTGCCGCGGCGACCGTGCGCATCGACTTGAGCTCGCCGTGCCCGGGCTCAAGCTCCCTGAGCGCGACGGTTCCGAGCACCTCGTCGCCGTCCGCGATCGCCCACAAAGTGACGTCCGGGCGTGCGAGGCCCGAGACATCCAGCGCGTGCACGCTGCACGCGGGCGAGCTGGCGTGCATGTCGGCGAGGTGCTCTTCGAGCACCTGCAGCACGCGCGGGTCGGCGAGGTCGGCAAGCCCGATGGCGGCGGTATCCACACCCCATTGTCGCGCGCGTCGGGCACCCGCGCGGATTACGCTCATCCGGTGCGTCTCGCAGTCATCGGCATCTCTCTGCTCGGGCTCGGCGCCGTCGCGATCGCGACGGGGCTGCTCCCGGCGGCTGACGCGCTCGCCATCGGGGATCGCGTGTGGCCGGTGCTGCTGTTCGCCGTCGCTGTGACGATCGTCGCCGAGCTCGCGGATCGCGCGGGGGTCTTCGCCGCCGTCGCGGAGCGTCTCGCGAGACTGGGGCGCGGCCGAGGCTGGGTGCTGTGGCTGCTCATCGTCGCCCTCGCCGCCCTGGCGACCGTGTTCCTGTCCCTCGACACCACGGCTGTTCTGCTGACCCCCGTGGTCGTCATCCTCGCCCGGCGTCACGGCTACCCCCCGCTGCCATTCGCGCTCACGACCGTGTGGCTCGCGAACACCGGATCGCTGCTGCTGCCGGTCTCGAACCTCACCAACCTGCTCGCGGAGCATGCGCTCGGCTTCTCCGACCCGGCGCGGTTCGCCGCGCTCATGGCCGCGCCGGCCCTCGTCGCGGTCGTCGTGCCGTGCGTCATCATCGCGATCGTGTTCCGTCGCGAGATCGGCACGCGGTACGTGCGGACGGCGCGTGAAGCGCCACATGATCCGGTTCTGTTCTGGGTCTCGGCGATCGTCGTGACAGCGCTCATCCCCCTGCTCGTGAGCGGCATGCCGGTGTGGATCCCGTCGAGCATCGCCGCCGTCGTGCTGCTCGTGGTCTTCGCGGTGCGCACGCCCAGCTGGGTGCACGTGCGACTCGTGCCGTGGGGGCTGGTGCTGTTCGCGAGCGGACTCTTCCTGGTGGTGGAAGCCGCGCACGCGGCGGGTCTCGCGGAGGCGCTCGGCGCGATCACCGGGACGGGGGATTCGCTCGCCGCGCTGCTGCGGCTCTCGGCGTCGGGTGCCGTGGGTGCGAACCTCGTCGACAACCTGCCGGCGTACCTCGCGCTCGAGCAGGTCGCCGACTCCCCCGCACGCATCGCGGCGCTTCTCATCGGCGTGAACGCCGGTCCGCTCATCACCCCGTGGGCGTCGCTCGCGGTGCTGCTGTGGCACGACCGCCTGCGCTCGCTCGGCGTCGAGTTCTCCTGGCGCCGCTACATGCTGCTCGGGCTCATCGCGGCGCCGCTGACCGTCGTCGCGGCGACGGTCGCGCTGTGGCTCAGCCTGTGAGCCGCGGGGTCAGAGCCGTGCTGCGAGCGCGTCGCGCAGGATGATCGCGTGGTTGCGCTCGGTGTCGTGAGCCCCGTACAGCAGCGTCACGATCGACTGCGCCCGGATCACGGAGAGCGCTTCCTCGACGGCAGGGTTGGCGGCGATCTCCGCCCGATAGTGCTCGGCGAAGCTCTCGTACTGCTCCGGATGCCGATGCCATTCGGAGCGCAGCGCAGGGGTGGGGGCGAGATCTTTCCACCACGCGTCCAATGCGGCGTGCTCCGTCGAGATGCCGCGCGGCCACAGGCGGTCCACGAGCGCCCGGAAGCCGTCGCCCGGCTCGGCAGGTTCGTAGATGCGGCGGATGCGCAGCTCGCACATCCTCCGAGTCTCGCCCCCGGCTCGTCAGGCGTCAACGACGAATCAGAGGCGAGGGATGACGCCCTCGACCTTGGTGAGCCGCTCGCTCGCGAGCTCCGTATGCTCGGGCGCCACGCCGCCCGTCACGAGCGACACGAGAACGTCGCGGATGACGGATGCGCCCCAGCGAGGTGCCTCCTCATCCGTCTCGACACCGGTCTGGTGCTCGAACGTCTGCAGCACCTGACCGCTTGCTGCCTCGTACTGCACCATGAGCCCGCGCCAGCGCGCACCGTGCGGGAACAGGATCACGCGATACCCGGGCACGACCTCGACCGCGACCCCGTGCTCCAGCCCGTCGGGATTCTGCGGAAGCGCGGTGACGCGCGGGCTCATCTCACGAAGGGCCCATGCGAGCGTCTCTGCCAGGTCGCGGGCGCGTTTGCGGTCGTTGCGGGCCATATCACTCGACATGTTACGGGGCGCGGAGCGGCACGGGGGACCCCCCTCCGGGGGCAATCCGCGGGTCAGCCTCCGCGCCGGGCTGTGGGCTGTGGGTTCGTCAGGCTGTGCGGCGGGCCCGCATCCGGCTGGCGACGAGCACGGCGCCGGCGAAGGCGAGGCCGAACGCCATGATCAGACCGGCGAGCGGGGTGGCGCCGGTTGCGGCGAGCGTCGGCGCAGCGGCCTCAGCGTGCCCGATCTGAAGCCCGCCATCCGGTCCCCACACCTGGAAGCTCACCGACTTCGCGCCGATCGCGAAGCTGCGGTACGTGTCCGTCTCCGGGTAGCCTGGCTCGTCCTCGTCGGCGTAGGTGTGCTGCATCCCCGCCGTGAACTCATCGACGCCGAGTTCGTCATAGGTCATGAGCACGAGCGTGTACTCGCCGGGAGTGAGATCGGCGACGAAGTACGGCAGGTGGCCTTCGATGATCGTCCCGTCGTCGAGCACCTCGGCGTCGTTCTCGGCGCCGACATCGTTCAGGTCGTCATTGCAGCCGATGACGCCGTCGTCCGGATTCGCCGGGTCGAAGTCGGAGTAGAGGGCGAGGAACGGGTCGCCGATCGGATCCCATGCGTAGTAGCCGACGTACGCCTGCAGCGGATCGGTCGACATGCCGCGGAAGGTGTAGGTGCCATTCAGCAGCACGGTGATGTCGAGCGTGCCGTACACATGACGTCCGTCGCCTCCCGCCCACACATCGCACCCGTCGAGGCCTCCGAACAGGTGATCGCCCTCATCGTCCGGGTCGGAGGAGTTCGGAGCGACGACGAGCTCGCTCGGGTTGGCGGGGATCTCGATGTCGCGCGTGAACAGAAGGCCGCCTGCGGGCACCGTCTCCGACCCAGCGACCGTGACCTCCACCCACAGTTCGCAGGTGTCGTCATCGTCGGTGAAGTAGAGCCAGCCCGGCTCGTCGCCGACCAGCACGCTGTCGCCGGCGGGGTGGAGCGCGTAGTCGTCCCAGTACACGTCCTGGAAGTAGGTGAAGCCCGTGGTGGTGAGCGTCATCGTCTCGCCAGGGAGCAGGATGAACTGGACTTCGTCGGCGGGCAGCGTGGCGCAGTCGATCGCCACCGTCGCCGGAGCGGCGTGCGCGGCTGCCGCACCTGAGACGACGCTGGCGGCGGCGATCGCTCCTGCCGCAAGCGCTCCCCATGCCGTCGTCCGACGTGCCCCCATCGGCGTCCCCCTTCGTCAGATGGCGGGCGCCCCCCGACGCCCGCCATCGCTGAAGGTACTCGGGCCCAGAAGGGTAGAACGATCAGTCGGAAGGCCCCGAAGGGGACATATCCCGTTTTTTCCGGTGATCTGTCCCCCATCGGTGTGCGAGCTGGGGGACGAAGCGGGGCCGCACGTGAAGGAGCGTCATCTGGCGGCCGGGTCATGCGGTCCCCGACTCAGAGGATGACGGCGATCCCCGTGGCCTCGGAGGCCGACTGCAGCGAGCCGAGGTCGATGATCTTCTCGAAGCCCGCGTCACGCAGCTTCTGAGCGGCCTGAGCAGAGCGATTGCCTGAACGGCAGTAGACCGCATACTCGAGCGTCGGGTCGAGCGACGGGATCGCGGCGTCCAGCTCGCCGCTCGAGACGTCGAGCAGGACCGCGCCGTCGAGGTGCCCCTCGGCGTGCTCCTGCGCACTGCGGACGTCGATGATCACGGTGTCGTCGCCGAGGGCGACCGGTTCGGCGGGTGCGGCGCAGCCAGCCAGCGCGGTTACGGCGATCGCAGCGCCGGCGAGGGCGGTGATGAAGCGCTTCATGGGGTTCTCCTTGCGGTCGAGGATGCGGACGTGCGCAGGTGCGGCGGGTCAGTGCGCAGCGGAAGCCTGCTCGGCGACGTGGCGGCGCACCTCGTCCATGTCGAGGTTTCGGGCGGCTTCGATGAGCTTCTCGAGCTGCGGCCCGGGCAGTGCCCCCGCCTGTGAGAAGACGCGGATCCCGTCACGGAAGACCATGAGCGTCGGTATCGACATGATGCGCAGGTCGGAGGCGAGCTGACGCTCGGCCTCGGTGTCGACCTTGCCGAAGGTGATGTCGGGGTGCTGTTCGGCGGCCGACTCGAAGACCGGGCCGAACATCCGGCAGGGAGCGCACCAGTCGGCCCAGAAGTCGACGAGGACGATTCCCGGCGCCGAGACGGTCGCGTCGAAGTCGTCGGACGTGAGATCGATGAGAGCCATCGACTCACCGCCCGAAGAGGCGGGCGAAGAAGCCGCCGCGCTCGGCGCGCGCCGCCGCGATCTCCGCCTCGGTGTGCTTTCCGGCGCACCACTGTCCGCGGGGAACGCTCGCACGCACAGCCTGAACATGCTGGCCGCATCCGGCCCAGGTGGTCTTGCCGCAGGTGCGGCACGAGGTGGGTCGACACATGTCGCCACCGTCCTTTCTATACTCCGGGGGGTATTTCCGATACCCTACGGGGTATCCTGGTGTGCGTCAACACGAGAGGACCCTCATGAGCACCGCCGACCTCCCCACGGCCGCCCACGACCCCGAGGCACAGCGCAAGATCGTCAACCGCCTGCGCCGCGCTCAGGGGCAGCTCGCCGCCGTCATCAGCGCGATCGAAGACGACGCCCCCTGCCGCGACGTCGTGCAGCAGCTCTCCGCCGTCTCCAAGGCGCTCGACCGCGCCGGCTTCCTGGTGATCTCCACCAACCTCAAGGAGTGCCTGACCAACCCCGAGATGGCAGACGCCGACACGGAGGAGCTGGAGAAGCTGTTCCTGTCGCTGGCCTGATCGGCTGGCGCCCGCGAGCACGTCGGTGAGTGGTGCCCCTGGAGGGACTCGAACCCCCAACCCTTTCCTTAGGACGGAACTGCTCTTCCATTGAGCTACAGAGGCGGGCGGGCCGAAGCCCGACCTGCAGAAGTCTACGCGGCGACCGCTGGCGGCAACGTCGCGCCGCGGATCAGCGGGGCGGCGGGGCGAGGTAGAGCGCGTCGGAGGCGGGAATGATCCGCTGACCGTAGAGGTGCGGACCCCAGTTGTACTCCTCGATGAGCACGGAGCCGTCCGCGAGCACCGAGTTGACGTACGAGACGTGGTTGCCGCCGGGGAACCATGCGACCCAGCCTGCCTGCGGGGTCGAGCTGACCTCCCAGCCGTGCTTCTCCCACTGGCGCTTCCACGAGCGCGCGCTGCCGGCGCCCGGGGTGAGGTTCGACCACGTGTACTTGAACGGCGCCTTCGTAGAGCCCGCATCGCGGTTCAGACGCCACACGACGAAGTCGACGCACTCGCGGTAGTAGTAATTGAGAGGCGAGAGCCCGCCGCCCTGACCCTTGGTGAGC
>JAEYUT010000262.1 GCA_023432305.1 Actinomycetes bacterium | reverse complement strand
GTTCAGGGCACCCTCGAGGACGCGCTCGCGACGCTGTTCGCTCGCCACGGGGAGCCGCCGCGTCTCACCGTCGCGGGGCGCACAGACGTGGGGGTGCACGCGATCGGCCAGGTCGCGCACATCGATCTCTCCCCCGCCCAGCTCGCGCAGCTCGCCCACCGCCCGCGAGGGCGTGGTGCGGGGGCGGCGGGAGCGGCCTCACTCGCGCGCCGACTGAACGGCATCATGGGGCAGTCCGCCGATGTGCAGGTCCTGGAGGCGCGGGAGGCGCCGGAGGGATTCGACGCGCGTTTCTCGGCCGTCTGGCGCCGCTACGAGTACCGGATCGCCGATGCGGCGGCGCTGCGCGATCCGCGCACGCGCAGCTTCACCCACTGGCACCCGGCCGAGCTCGATGTGCACGCCATGGATGCTGCCGCGCGCTCGCTGCTGGGGCTGCACGACTTCGCCGCCTACTGCCGCCCCCGAGAGGGCTCGACGACGATCCGCACCCTGCAGGACTTCGGCTGGACGCGCGCTGCCGACGGGGTGCTCGTGGCGAACGTGCGGGCCGACGCCTTCTGCCACTCCATGGTGCGCGCGCTCGTCGGCGCGTGCGTCGCAGCGGGGGAGGGCAGGTTCGCTCCCGAGCGCGCTGCCGGAATCCGCGATGAGGCGACGCGCGGCAGCGAGTTCATCGTCATGCCCGCGCGCGGGCTCACCCTCATGGAGGTCGGGTATCCGGCAGACGACGAGCTGGCCGCACGGGCGGAGCAGACGCGCGCCAAGCGCGCCCCCCTGGTCGGTTTGCCAGAGGATGCGCTGATCGACTAGCCTGTAAAGGTTGTCTGTGCGCCGCACAGCGACCAGTTGGGCCCTCCACCGCTGGGTTCCCGTCAGGGAACGCACACCGGAGCGGGATTCACGAACACTACCGACCAGAAAGCAGTCATTTCATGACGCGTACGTTCAGCCCCACGCCGGCGGACATCAAGCGCGAGTGGGTCGTCATCGACGCCACCGACGTCGTGCTCGGCCGCCTCGCCACGCACGCCGCCGCGCTCCTCCGCGGCAAGCACAAGCCGACCTTCGCTCCCCACATGGACATGGGCGACTTCGTCATCATCGTGAACGCCGAGAAGGTCGCGCTCACGGGATCGAAGCTCGAGCAGAAGAAGGCCTACCGCCACTCGGGCTACCCGGGCGGCCTCACCGCCACCAGCTACACCGAGCTCCTCGAGAAGCACCCTGCCCGTGCCGTCGAGAAGGCGATCCGCGGCATGCTCCCGAAGAACTCGCTGGGCCGCGCCCAGATCAAGAAGCTGAAGGTGTACGCGGGTGCCGAGCACCCCCACGCCGCGCAGCAGCCGACGCCGTACACCCTCACCCAGGTCGCGCAGTAAGCGCCCCCGAGATCTCAAGGACTAACTGATGGCGAAGATCGAAGACACCGTGTCGGGCGAGGTTCTCACCTCCTTCTCGACCGAAACCCCGGCCGAGGAGGCGCCCCGCGCCCCCCGCGCCGTTCTCAACGTCTCTGGCGCGGCTGTCGGCCGCCGCAAGGAGGCCATTGCGCAGGTGCGCCTCGTTCCGGGCTCCGGCTCGTTCCTCGTGAACGGCCGCGTGCTCGAGGAGTACTTCCCGAACAAGCTGCACCAGCAGCTCATCAACGACCCGTTCAAGGTCCTCGACCTGCTCGGCGCCTACGACGTCAAGGCGAAGATCACCGGCGGCGGCCCCTCGGGCCAGGCAGGCGCTCTGCGTCTCGCGATCGCGCGTGCGCTCAACGAGATCGACCGTGAGAACAACCGCCCGACCCTCAAGAAGGCCGGCTTCCTCTCGCGCGACGCTCGCGTCATCGAGCGCAAGAAGGCGGGTCTCAAGAAGGCCCGCAAGGCGTCGCAGTTCTCGAAGCGCTAAGCCGCTTCGCACAGGGATTCGCGCATGCCGCGTCTCTTCGGCACGGACGGGGTCCGGGGGCTGGCCAACGGTGATGTCATCACCGCTGAGCTGGCCCTCGGCCTCGCCCAGGCCGCAGCGCTCGTCCTCACACAGGGGCGCCACGCCGACGC
This sequence comes from Actinomycetes bacterium, assembly GCA_023432305.1. Lineage (GTDB taxonomy): Bacteria > Actinomycetota > Actinomycetes > Actinomycetales > Microbacteriaceae > Homoserinibacter. Next base: position 2,191 of record JAEYUT010000262.1, on the reverse strand, counting down.
CGTCCGCGGCGAAGGGCGTCGCCCCCGCGCCGTGATCGCGCGCGACCCCCGCGTCTCGGGCGAGTTCATCTCCGCTGCCGTCGCAGCGGGTCTCGCCAGCTCCGGCATCGACGTGCTCGACGCCGGAGTCATCCCCACTCCCGCCGCCGCGTTCCTCGTGGGCGACATCGACGCCGACTTCGGTGTGATGGTCTCCGCCTCCCACAACCCGGCACCCGACAACGGGATCAAGTTCTTCGCGCTCGGCGGAGTGAAGCTCCCCGATGAGGTCGAGGACCGCATCGAGCAGGCGCTCGACGCCCCCAATCTCGCACCCACCGGCGCCGGGGTGGGCCGCATCCGGCGTTTCTCCGACGCCGAGGATCGCTATCTTCTCCACCTCCTGGGCACACTCGACGTGCGCCTCGACGGCCTTCACGTGGTGCTCGACTGCGCCAACGGCGCAGCAGCCGGCGTCTCGCCCCAGGTGTTCGCCGATGCGGGAGCCAAGGTCACGGTCATCGGCGCAGAGCCCGACGGCCTCAACATCAACGACGGCGTCGGGTCGACCCACCTGGAGAAGCTGCAGGACGCCGTGCGTCTCACCGGGGCGCATCTCGGCATCGCTCACGATGGCGACGCCGACCGGTGCCTTGCGGTCGATGCCGACGGCAGGATCATCGACGGCGACCAGATCATGGCGATCCTGGCTGTCTCGCTCAAGCGACGCGGCCTCCTGGCTCACGACACACTCGCGGTGACGACGATGAGCAACCTGGGTCTGCGCATCGCCATGGCGGAGCACGGCATCGAGCTCGTCGAGACGGCGGTCGGCGACCGCTACGTCCTGGAGGCGATGGGGGAGAAGGGGCTCTCGCTCGGCGGCGAGCAGTCGGGCCACATCATCTTCAGCAAGTACGCGACGACCGGCGACGGCATCCTCACCGGCCTGCAGATCGCAGCGGAGATGGCGCGCACGGGCTCATCTCTCGCCGAGCTCGCCTCTGTCATGACCGTCTACCCCCAGGTTCTCGTCAATGTGCGCGGTGTCGATCACCACGCCCTCGCCGGGGACCAGGTCATCGCGGATGCGGTGGCCGCGCATTCCGCGGAGCTCGGCGACTCCGGTCGCGTGCTGCTGCGCCCCTCGGGCACGGAGCCGCTCGTGCGCGTCATGGTCGAAGCGCAGGACGCCGAGGAGGCGCAGCGCATCGCCGACGACCTCGCGGGAATCGTGCGCGAGCGCCTCACGTTGTCCTGAGAGACGAGCGAGGGGAGGGGGCACATGCCTCTGACGGGAGAGTACGCGCCGAGCACATCCGAGTGGGCGCGGAGGCAGGCTGAGCTGGTGGAGTCCTCCGGTGGAGCCGAAGGGACCGAACTGCACGGCAGGCCGGTGATCGTCCTCACCTCTCTCGGCGCGAAGAGCGGCAAGCTGCGCAAGACGGCGCTCATGCGCGTCGAGCACGACGGGATGTATGCCGTCGTGGCCTCGCAGGGCGGTGCCCCGCAGCACCCTGCCTGGTACCACAACCTCATCGCGCACCCTCGAGTCGAGCTTCAGGACGGCGCGGTCAAGCGCGACTATGTCGCGCGCGAGGTCACGGGCGATGAGAAGGCGCTCTGGTGGTCTCGGGCGACCGCGGTCTGGCCGGCGTATGACGACTATCAGGCGAAGACGACGCGCAGGATCCCGTTGTTCGTGCTCGAGCCTGTCGCCGACTGATCCAGCTCCGCGACCCCCTCAGACCTTGCGGATGAGCACCTTCGACACGGTGTGATCCGCGGCCTTGCGCAGCACGAGGGATGCGCGCGCACGGGTGGGGGCGATGTTCTGCTCGAGGTTGGGGCCGTTGATCTCGGTCCAGAACCGGCGCGCTCTCTCGATCGCCTCGTCTTCGCTGAGGCTTGCGAACCGGTGGAAGTACGAGTGCGGGTCGGCGAATGCGCCCCGCTGCAGGCGGAGGAACCGCTCGATGTACCACTTCTCGATGTCGACCGTGCGGGCGTCCACATAGACGGTGAAGTCGAACAGATCGCTCACCGCGAGGCGCGTGCCGGGTGCTGCCGGCTGCAGCACGTTGAGCCCCTCGACGATGAGGATGTCGGGTCGTCGGACGACGATCTCGGCGTCGGGCACGATGTCGTACACGAGGTGCGAGTACACGGGTGCACGCACCTCCTCGACGCCGCTCTTGACCTGCGTGACGAA
>JAEYUT010000256.1 GCA_023432305.1 Actinomycetes bacterium | reverse complement strand
GACATCGCCGTGCTGCGCTTCAACTTCCGCGGCGTCACGTCGCCGCGCGGTACGAGCGAGGGAACGTTCGGGGAGGGCCTGGACGAGCGCCACGACCTTGCCGCCGCGATGGCCTTCGTCGCCATGCGCGGGCTTCCGGCGCCGTGGCTGCTCGGCTGGTCGTTCGGCACCGAGGTCACCCTCAAGTACGGGCTCGAGCATCCGATCGAGGGCGCGATTCTGCTGTCGCCGCCGCTGCATCGTGCGACCCCGGACGAGGTGGCCGCGTGGGCGGGGCGATCCGAGAAGCTTGTGGCAGTCGTTCCCGAGCTCGACGACTATCTGCGCCCTGCCGAAGCCGCTGAGCGCTTCGCCTCCGTTCCGGACATCGAGCTCGTGGCCGTCGAGGGCGGCAAGCACCTCTGGGTGGGGGAGAAGCAGACCTCCCGCGTCCTGACGGAGATCGTGCGCCAGATCAACCCGGGGAAGCTGCCTCTGCCCACCGAGTGGCCGCCGAGCGCCTGAGCCGCGCCTACAGCTCGTTCTGACGCGGGATGACGACCTGCTTCACGATGAGCAGGATCGATGCCGCCACAGGGATCGCCACGAGCGCGCCCAGGAGCCCCAGCAGAGTTCCGCCGGCGAGGGCCGCGATCACGACGACGACACCCGGGACCTTGACCGCGCGGTTCATGATGCGCGGGCTCAGCAGGTACGCCTCGACCTGCATGTAGACGAGGTACCAGATCGCGACGATCAGCACCGCCGGCCAGCCGTCGAAGAAGAAGACGAACAGGGTGATGACGACGGAGCCGGAGATGGTTCCCACGAGCGGCACGAGCGAGAACAGGAACGCGATGAAGGCGAGCAGCGCCGTGTACTCGATCGAGTCGTTCAGGATCCATCCGAGCACGGTGAGGAACAGGAACGTCAGGATGCCGTTGGTGGCGCCCAGCGAGATCTGGCCGACGACGTAGCGGCCGACGGAGTCCGAGATCTGCTCCGAGATGTCGATGAACTTCTCGCGCTTGGACGCGGGCACCAGCTGGTAGAGGCTGCGCTTGATGCCCGAGAGCGATGCGACGAAGTAGAGCGTCAGGATGAGCACGATGAGCGCGCCGAACATGCCGCTCGCGATCGTGAACACGGTGTTGAGCACACCGGAGGTGATCTCCTGAAGGTTGCTCGTGAAGAAGTCCTCGACGCCCTGACGCACCTTGTCGTAGTCGAGCCAGGGGAGCGTCGCCGTGAACCACGCCTGGACGGCCGCGGCGTCGCCGATGCCGCTGATGAGATCCGGCACCTGCTTGAGCAGGTTGCCCACCTGGTCGGCGATCACGGGGACGATCGCGAAGATGAAGCCGGCGAAGACCCCCAGGATGAGGGCGAGCACGATGACGATCGCGAGCGGACGCGGCACCTTGCGCTTCTCGAGGAACGAGACGGCGGGGTCGATGCCGAGCGCCAGGAACAGCGCGGCGCCCACATAGGTGAGGATCGTCGCGAGCGTCGCCAGTCCGTTGCCGATCGCGAGCGCGACGAGCACGCCCAAGCCGCCGAAGAGACCGATGCGGAAACTGTTCTGGATCTTCACGACGACTCCCTTGCTCCCACGAACGGTAGGTTCAGGGACAGGCTAGCCGTCAGCTCTCCGCGGGCGTGTGAGCCGTTTCTCGTGTGTCCTCGGATGCGGGGGCCTCTTCCGCCTCGAGCGGGCTCTCGTCCGTGCTCTCGGCGTCGGGTGCCGCCGCAGCGGGTGCCGCACTCGGCTCCTCGTCACCGGGCACGGGGAAGCCTGCGCTGAGCGGGGCCATGAGCTTGTCGGCGCCGGCGAGCAGCCCCTTGAGGCTCTCGAAGTAGCTGGCGACCGACTCGCGCTCGACGCGGATCTTCGCGAGGCGCTCCTCGGCATCCGCCACGAGAGCGCGTGCCTGAGCGTCGGCGTCCGCGACGATGCGCGTCGCGGTGGCTTCCGCGTCGCGCACGGCTGCGGTCGCCGCGGCGCGGGCGTCCTCGCTGATCTTGCGCGCTTCGGCTTTCGCGACCGTCTCGAGCGCGTCGACCTCCGCACGCTTCTCGGCGGCGCGGGCGCTCGCCTCCTGCAGCTCGGTGGTGGCCTCGTCGAGGTACTTCTGCGTCGCGGCGGCGGCCTCCTGGTGCTTGGAGAGGTAGTCCTTCTCGGCTTCGTCGCGGCGGGCGGCGAGCTCGACGTCGAGGTCGGCGCGGGCCTGTTCGGCGAGCGCCTGCAGGCGGGAGGCCTGCTCAGCGTTCTCGTGTTCGATGCGGGCGCGGTGGGCCTCCTGCTCGGCCGCGAGCTCTTCGCGCACACGCGCGACCTCGCGCGCGACGTCGGCGCGGAGCTTCTCGGTCTCCGTGGCAGCGGCGGCACGCAGCTGCGCGGCCTCCTGCTGCGCTTCGGCGCGCAGAGCCGCGGTCTCGGCCGCGAGAGCCTCGCGCGCCGCCTGCAGCTCGGCTGCCCAGCCTTCGCGTGCGGAGGACTCCTCGGTGTCCCATGCGGACTTGAGGGTCGCGAGCTCGGTCTCCTGGGCGGAGCGGAGGTGCGCGAGCTCGGTGGTGAGCGCGGTGCGCGTTGTGGCGATCTCGCTGTCGAATGCTTCGCGCTCGGTGCGGAGCGCGACATCGTGTGCCTCGCGCTCGGCGGCGATCGCGGCGGCGTGGCTCTCCCGCTCGGCCTTCAGCGCGGCGGCGTGCGCCTCGCGCTCTGCCTGGAGCTCTGCCAGCTGGGCTTCGCGCTGCGCCTGGAGCTCAGCGCTCTGGGCGTCGCGAGCGGACGTGAGCTCGGCCTGCACCTGGCTGCGGGTGCTCGAGACCTCCGCCTCGAGGGCAGCCTTCGTGGAGGAAACCTCGGACTCGAGCGCGGCCTTGGTCGCAGCGACCTCCGACTCGAGAGCGGTGCGAGCTGCGGAGAGCTCGGCCTCGAGCTGTGCGCGTGCGGCAGATGTCTCCTTCTCGAGCGCGGCGCGTGCCTCCGAGATCTCGGTCTCGAGCGCTGCCGTGCGCTGCGCGATCTCGGCCTCGAGCGCGGCGCGGGCATTGGCCGTCTCCGCGGCGAGAGCAGCTCGGTCGGCCGCCGTGGCACCCGCGAGCTCGGCGCGCGCCTTCTCCGTCTCGGCCGCGAGTGCCGCCGCTGCGGCGTCGGTGTCGATGCGCAGCGCCTCGCGCTTCTCGGCGATCTCCCGCTCGAGGTCGGTGCGGCCCTGCTCGATGTCGTGGGCGAGCGCGGCGCG